>CAJUQF010000006.1:28199-29806 GCA_910588315.1 uncultured Christensenellaceae bacterium
CCTTCTATGGCGTACAGCGGCGTTTTGAACTCGTGCGAAACATTTGTAACGAAGTCCGATTGTATTATCTCTGTCGAGCGAAGTTCGTGTATCATTATATTGAACGCCTGACCGAGATCGTTTATTTCGTGAACGTTGGACTCTTCCATGTCCGGTACTTTGAAATTGCCTTCGGCGACAGAGTTCATCGAGCGTTGCAACGTGTTTATAGGCTTTATCATAATATTACTGATAAGCGCCGAAAGCGAAATACCTACGATCAAAGTATAACCCGCCGAAAACAGATAGCCGAGAAACTCTACCGTGCCTTGCGAAACTTTAATGTATGACGATGTGAGCTGTGTCAAAAACTCGGCGACGGGTGCGGATATAAACAAAACTATCGAAACAAACAGAATGAAATAAAATCTCAGTCCGAATTTTTTTCTTCTTTCGAACAATGCCGCGCTCATTTTTTTACCACCCTGTAGCCTACGCCGCGCATCGTGACGATCTCGAAATCGGGATTCGATCGGAATTTATCGCGCAGCCTGCCGATATGCACGTCAACGGTATGCGTGTCGCTGTCCACGTCTCTGCCCCAAATATCTTCCATCATCTGCTGACGCGTAAATATTTTTCCCGGATACGATGCCATTTTGTATAACAGCATGAATTCCTTTTGCGGCAATACGATGTTCTCGCCCGCCGTGACCACCGTAAGAGAATCGCATTCGAGTACGGTATTTCCTATCATGACCCTGCGTTCGTTAGCCATTTGCGCTCGACGCAAAAGCGCTCCTACGCGCAGTACAAGCTCGTTGATGTTAATAGGCTTTACCATATAATCGTCCGCGCCCGATAGAAAGCCCTGACGCATATCGTCGAACGCATCCTTTACCGTTATCACGATCACGGGCGTGCTTATACCCGAATCGCGTATCGTACGCACGAATTCGTATCCGTCCATTACCGGCATCATAATGTCGGTTATGATAAGATCGTAAAACTCGCCGTCGAGCGCGTCGAGCGCTTCCTGCCCGTTTGACACGCCTTTAACGCTGTATCCGTTTTTTACAAGCACGCTTTGAAACAATTGGCGTATGCTCTTGTCGTCTTCGGCTATCAGGATCTTGAACATGGCTTGCTCCGCAATTCATTCCGCGGCTTTATGCGCGGTCGAAATTATTGTACCACGTATCGCATAAAATTTCAAGCGTAACAAAGAAAATTCGAAATTATAGATAAATCTCGATCGTGAATTTCATCGGACGGCATATCGACACCGCATACATTTCGTAAAGCATTTATATTGCGTAATTTGTATAGAACGACGCCTCGGCGTTTCGTTTTGTTATCGTAAAGCATTTATGTTGTGTAATTCGTAGGGCTGTCAAACCCTTGACCGCCAATTGATTATTGCTTTTCCACAAGTGGAGCGCAAGAGTCTGCGCTCCCTACAAACATCTTTCTGTATCTATTTTACGTTAAGCATTTATATTGTGTAATTCGTAGGGCTGTCAAACCCTTGACCGCCAATTGATTATTGCTTTGCCGCATGCGGAGCGCAAGGGTCTGCGCTCCCTACAAACATCTTTCTGTATCTATTTTACGTTAAGCATTTATAT
>CAJUQF010000006.1:29906-31889 GCA_910588315.1 uncultured Christensenellaceae bacterium
TGCGCAATTCGTAGGGCGGTCAGACCCTTGACCGCCGTTTCTCATATTATTGTCTTGCCGCTTACGGAGCGCAAATATCCATATAAAAAAAACTCGCAGACATTGCCTGCGAATCTATTTGCAAATGCAAAACGGTCGGTGAAGTACCGACCGTTCCGCTATATAATAAGGGGGAAAATGATGAGCTATTTAATGATCGCAATCGTTTAGCACAACAGCATCACGTTGATTGCAATATCAGTATATTATATACATTCGACATTGTCAAGCGTTTTGACGCACTTTTTTAAAAAATTTTCGCAAAAAATTTTAAATGGATATTTATATCGCATCTGCCGTTATAATCAATTACGACACCGCGCCCGTCGCTTCAGGCTCTTCCGTCGTTTTACGTATTTGTTTTTTGATCTGTTGCGGAATGACCGAATAAACGTTTTTTGCACTGCGCAACATCGGGACCGCGGAACGAATAAACTCCGCGCCGTTCACTCTGTCCGCGTCCGTTTTTCCGCGATCGAGATACAGCGTCCCGACCAAACAACGGGCAAGCCCCTCCCACCTGTCGCGATGGTTGACAGCTTTAAGAAAATATTCGGACGCATCGGCGGCATGACGTTTTTTGATCTCTATCAAGCCTTTTATCATGATCCCGAAAGTGCCGGAAAAATTGCGGTCCGTCACTTTGCGGAAGAAATCCCCGTTATGAGCGGAATTGATATCGGTACCCGCAATGGCAAAAATTCGTTTTTGCGCTACGAACAACCCCAATTCCGCACATTCGAAGTAGATATCGACCGCTTTGAGCGGATCGGGCGAGCCGCCGTAACCGAGTTCGGCGCAAATTCCCAGATTGTATCTGGCGCAAAGATCGCCCTTTTCGGCACGCTCGCGCAAAAGCGACATTCCCTTTTCTGCGCCGCCGGTCTTGATACGCAGAATACAAAGCCTGAGCTGAGCATCGGCGTCGCCGCGCGCCGCGGCACGGCTGTAATACTCCGCGGCTTTTTTTAGGTCGGTCTTTACATATGTGCCCGTCTCGTAATAATAACCGAGATTGAACATCGCCGGCGCATGATCCATAGCGGCGGCTTTTGCCATAAGCCGCACCGCCTTGTTGCTGTCCGGAGTATAGTACGCAACTGCGGACGCGTAACGGAAAATATTTTCGGGACCGTCCGCATGTTTTTTGAGTTCCTTGAGCCGCTGTTTGACCTGCTTACCGGTGAGATGCTCGAATTCTTCTTCGCCTGCCATGTCGAGAAATTCCGCGGAATTTTTAGCACAGAACTCGCCGAGCGCGGCGTAAGTATAAGCATAGCCGTTAAATATAAGCTCCTGCCCCGGCGTGTCGCGTTTTATCGAATAAGAAAGCTTGACGCACATGATAGCGCCTACCGGCGGTAAAAGATTGCACACCCCCGCGGCTATACACAGCGTTTTGTGCGAATTGCGCGACAGCATGATACAATAAACCAACTCAAGCAAAAATCCGGCATATAACACCGCAGTGCCGATGTAAACCGCATAACCGGCATACTCGTTTCGATATACGTACATAAACAGCTGAACGACAAAAACAGCCGTACCGATACCGATAAGTATGACCGCGGCAAGCCCGATAACCCCCGCGCACGATGTTTTTTTGCACAGCACTATAAGCGCGGTCATCTCTATAATCGCACAAAACAACAGTCCGAGATTGATATAGAAAAATATATCTACTGACTTGGAGATATTCGCGACGGACGATAAAAGTCCCACACAGATGTCAACGTTGTGCATTAAACCACCCTGCTGTACCAAGAACATATCTTACCGATATATATCAGTATTATATCAAACAAATACGTCCGTGTCAATTTCTTTTATAAAATTAAATAGGCATTTCATAATGCGAAATACCTATTTGCCTCTTGTTAAGCGTTTTTCGGATTTATCGATAGAAATTTTTACTTACCGAAAAGCATTTATATTGCGTAATTC
>CAJUQF010000006.1:31899-32838 GCA_910588315.1 uncultured Christensenellaceae bacterium
GTCGGACCGTCCGCCGCTCCATAAATTTTATTGTACCACAAGCGGAGCGCCGAGGGCGTCGCTCCCTACGAAAGTCTTTCTATTATTGCTTTACGATAAGAAATTTCATTGTGTAATTCGTAGGGCAGGCAGACCGTCCGCCGTTACTTGGATTATTACTTTACCACAGGCGGAGCGCAAGGAGGTCTAAAGCTCCCTACGAAGGTCGAGTCGATTAATATTTTCCGTCGGAACTCGTTGCGATTTATTCCAATCTTTATTTTCATTTCCATATCGTAAAGTAATTTCATTGTGTAATTCGTAGGGCAGGCAGACCCTTGCCTGCCGCTCATTTTTTTATTGTCTTTTATTTCTCAGACGTATAAAAGCAGATCGCCGTAAGTTGGGAACGGCCACAGCCGTTTGGGCATAAGCGTTTCCAATCGATCGCAATACGTACGCAATTCCTGCATCGCCGCAAATACTCCCGAATAGCAAAGGTCGGCCTCGCGTTGAAGATCCGGTTCGTTCTTGACGGCGAGCTGAGATTCGGACAGTTTTTGCTCGGCATTGTACGCGGCGGTGATCAGTTTTGAAACATCTTCGAGTACGGCTTTCTGAGCGATCGCCTCTACGCCGAGTGCGGTAAGCTTTTCTATATTGTCGGCAAGCTCGGTCGAGAACTGCATTGCCGCCGGCAATATCTGTTTGAGCGTGATCTCGGACATAGTAAGCGCTTCGATGTTTATAACCTTGCAATAATTTTCGAGCAATATGTCTTTACGCGCTTTAACCTCTTCCGCGGTGTAAATTTCGAGCCGTTTAAACAACTCGACGTTTTCCGGTCTGTCGTAATACGAAAGCGCCTCGGGCGTGCATTTAAGATTGAGTAAGCCGCGACACGCCGCTTCTTCGCGCCATGATTCGGAATAATTATCGCCGTTGAATACGATCCTGCGA
>CAJUQF010000006.1:32848-46375 GCA_910588315.1 uncultured Christensenellaceae bacterium
TTCGTCGGCAAAATTATTGAGCGTATCCGCTACGATAGCGTTTATCATGATATTGGGACATGCGATATTGAGCGAACTGCCGAGCGAGCGAAACTCGAATTTATTGCCGGTAAACGCAAACGGCGAAGTACGGTTTCTATCGGTAGTATCCTCATAAATAACAGGCACCGCCTCGACGCCCGCCGAAAGCTTGTTCCCCACATGATTGCTGTACTCTTTACCCTGTGCGAGTGTTTCGAGAAGGTCCGTTATCTCGTCGCCCAAGAACATGGAAATAATGGCGGGCGGCGCTTCGTTTGCGCCGAGCCTGTGATCGTTGCCGGCGGACGCGACCGAAAGCCGCAACAGGTCCTGATGCTCGTCGACCGCACGAATGATCGCAACGAGAAAGAGCATGAATTGCAAGTTATTCTTCAGATCCTTGCCCGGCTCCAAAAGATTTTCGCCGTCGGACGTAGATATCGACCAGTTATTGTGTTTGCCCGATCCGTTTACGCCGGCAAACGGCTTTTCGTGGAGCAGGCACACAAGATCGTGCTTTTTTGCGAGCTTGCGCATTACCGCCATCGTAAGCTGGTTATGATCGGTAGCGATATTTACGGTCGAGTATACCGGCGCGAGTTCGTGCTGAGCGGGCGCGACCTCGTTGTGTCTGGTCTTGGCATAAATGCCGAGCTTCCACAACTCGTTGTCGAGGTCTTCCATATACTCGAGAACTTTGGTTTTGATATGCCCGAAATAGTGATCGTCGAGTTCCTGCCCTTTCGGCGGCTTAGCGCCGAAGAGCGTCCTGCCGGTAATTATAAGGTCGGGACGCTTTTTATACAGTTCGCGCGGGATAAGAAAATATTCCTGCTCCGGTCCGACCGCGGGAACTACGCTGTCCGGAGTTTTGCCGAAGAGTTTGAGTGCGCGCCGCGCGGCTTTGCTTATCCTGTCCATAGACCGCAAAAGCGGCGTCTTTTTGTCAAGCACGTGTCCGGAATACGATATGAATGCTGTGGGAATATACAGTACGCCGTCCTTTACAAACGCCGAGCTTGTCGGGTCCCACGCCGTATAGCCGCGCGCCTCGAACGTCGAACGCAATCCGCCCGACGGGAAACTCGACGCGTCCGGCTCGCCTTTTATGAGCTGCTTGCCGGAGAATTTCATAATGACAGATCCGCCGTCCGCCGGCTCGATAAAGCTGTCATGCTTTTCAGCGGTGATGCCCGTCATCGGTTGAAACCAATGCGTATAGTGCGTGGCGCCTTTTTCTATAGCCCAATCTTTCATGGCGCTCGCCACAACGTCCGCGACCTCGGACGAAATCGGTTTACCGGTCTTGATCGTCTTTTGCAACGCCGTATAAACTTCCTTGGGCAGTCGTTCGCGCATAACGCGTTCGTTGAATACCATGGAGCCGAATAACTCGGGAATCTTTGTCATGATAAATACCCTCCCGTACACGATTGAGCTACGATACGATAGTTTCGTTCGGTATCGTGCTAAATACAAAAACGCCGTAAAATTTTACAGCGCCTTTGCTAAAATCCGTTGTTATTATAAACGCACGGACTTTGTTAAGTCAAGCAATTTCGATAGCAATTTCGACAATATTTTCGCGACGGTTTATTCGCTGAACTGCGAAAGAATATCGTCGGGATCGGGTTGCGGAGCAGCAGCGGGTTCGGTTGCGGGCGCTCCGTCGTTCGGCGTCTCGGCAACGGTGTCGGTCGCTTCGCCTTCGACGGCGGGAGTTTCCGAGCCGTATCCGTCGGCAGCCGACATAACGCTCTTGTTCTTCTTAATCTTTTCGGGCTTGAACACAAAGTAGAATATGACAGCCGCAAGCATAAGCACCGCGGCGACCCAAACTTGCGCGCGCATGGTCCAGCTGATTTCCGGTTCGAGTTTGGAAAGGATGTCGCCCATTTCGGAATTCGAACTCGAAACGGAATCGAAAGCGGAAATGATCGTTCCGGACATCAAACCGCCTATAATGATTATCGCCATCATAACGAGCGCAGTTATCATCATCGCGATAGGCGACGCGCTCGATTCGCCTTTGACAAGACGGCGCATGGAACGGGTAAACGCTTTGTATGTCCAAGACATTACAAATCCGGATGTAAATACGTACAACATCATACCGACGATACTTGCACCGATAACGATATCGGAAGACGTGTCTACCAATATGCTGTTGAACATGTTATAGAACGCAAAGCCGGGCTTAACGTTATACGACATCGAATATGTCGATTGGGTCATGCCATAGCAGAATATGTTGCCGCACATAAGGTAGAACGCGATCATAGTCAACAGCGCCACGGTACCGTTCTTCAAAACCACAGCCCAACCGTCGCCGCGCACCACGAGCGACGTGAACACCGACGTGACAAACAGCATTACCGCCGTTAATATGGATATGGCGAACATGCCGCCGCCGACGGTGATCATCGGCGAAGCCCACATAAGCGGAAGCGCCGCGCCGGAAAGCGCCAACATGACAAGCATGTACTTATTGAATTTGACAAGCGGTTTTTTCTTGCAAGCGCCTATTATCGCTTTGATAAGGAACACCAGCGAAACTATAGCGGTCGTGATCGCAAGAAGCGCGATAACGAGACCGCATACCATCGTCATTATCGACGCAACGTAATTGGTCAAGCGTATGTCTTTAGCCGGATTGTAAGTGTCCGAACCGGAACTGTCGCCATAATCATAATCGTAATCGTCGTAACTCGCATTATAGCCGCCCATTACGTCATCCAAAGTAAATTCGTAATTCGCCACGAGCGCGTATGCGAGCAAATTTATATCCGACAAGTGATCCGCCAATATTTCGGCGGCTGCCGTTTGCTGTTCGTATTCATCCGCCGTAGGATTGGAGAAAGCCCAAGCCATATATTCGGTCTGAGCGTTTTGCTTAGCCTGCGAATATTCTTTGCTTAATTCCTGATAATCTTTGAGATCGGGGCTGACATAGAACAATGCGCCGATCATATCGAATATGGTTTGATCGACTTCTACGTATGAACATGTCACATCCGTTTTTGCGGCATTGCCGTCCATTTTTAAGAAATCTTCGCCGCCGATATAGAACGATACTTTTACCGGCGCGAGCAACGCGACCAAAATAACTACAAACGAACAACAAAGCACAAGCAGGTTTACAATAAGGCTGTGCTTCTTTTCGAAAGCGACCGTCTTGTCGCGGAACCCGACGATCTTGTTGCCGCCCTTTTTCTCCTTAGGCTGTTGCGTCTCTTCCGCCTCAGGCTCCGTCGCCGCCGTCGGCTCCGATACGGGCGTATCCGCAACTTCGGTCGGCTGAGTCTCCGGCTCCGGCTTAGACGCCTTCTTTTTGGGTTGCGGCGCGCTTTGCACTACGGCTTGCGGACTGCCGCACGAAAAACAAAACTTGGCTTCATCGTCAAGCTGTTTTCCGCATGATTGACAATACTTCATACACACCTTCCTTAATAATTATATTTGTCGATACGCCTATATTTTAAATATACGCGCATACCACAAAAACAACACTCGTATTTTATCATAAAGGTATATTTATGTCAACAGTTATACACAAATTTGTTGTTTTTTGTCACAAAAATATTCCATCTTCACGACATAACGATTACGCTTGCATTTATATATAAAGTCAATTATAATATAATCGATGAAATTACAGAAGTTACTATCTTTCGTGCGACGGTGCGATACCGATTTTTCGCTGATAGAGTCCGACGACAAGATCGCCGTAGGGCTGTCCGGCGGCAAGGATTCGCTTGCCCTGCTGTACGCGCTTGCGGCGTATAGACGGTTTTCGAGCCATCCGTTCGAGCTCTGCGCGGTCGTGATCGACGCCGGCGCCGGAGCGGACTTTTCGCCGCTGCTGCCGCTATGCGAAAAACTCGACGTGCCGCTGCACATCGTCAAAACGCAGATCGCCGAAATAGTTTTCGACGCACGCAAAGAAAAAAATCCCTGTTCGCTGTGCGCGAAAATGCGCAGAGGCGCGCTCGACGGCAAGCTCAACGAACTCGGTTACGATACGCTCGCGCTCGGTCACAACGCCGACGATCTGGTTGAGACCTTCCTGTTATGCGCGCTGTACGAAGGACGGCTGTCAACATTACAGCCGAAATCGTTTCTCGACCGTTCGGGCATAAAACTGATCCGTCCGCTGCTGTACGTACGCGAAAAGGATACGGCGGCGTTCGTCCGCGAAGTACATGCACCGATTATAGTCAATCCCTGCCCCGCCAACGGTTTCACCAAGCGCGAAACGATGAAGTCGGTCATAGACACGTTGTGTAAGGTCACACCGGACGCGTTCGAGCGTCTGCACGCCGCGCTCACCCACCCCGAACGCAATAATCTTATAGGTTAGCGAATAATATTTATATTGCATATTTCATATGACCGCAAAGTATTTTTATTGCGTAATTCGTAAGGAACGGGTCCGGCGTTCCGTTAGCAATTTTGTTGTGTAATTCGTAGGGAACGACGCCTCGGCGTTCCGTTTATTATCGTAAAGCAATTACAATGTGCAATTCGTAGGGCGGTCAGACCATTGCCTGCCGTTGCTTTGTTTATTGCTATGCCACTGCGGAGCGCAGTAAGTCGAGTCCCATACGAATACGTTCCGTAATTGCCTTACGATGTTCCATATACAATATCCGTTTACGTCTGGTTTTTGTTATTGCTTTACGTTTAAATAAAGTCATGTTATAATATAAACAACAATGTAAATTTGCAAAAAATACATGATATAAGGATAATCAAATGTTTGACAACATTCTTTTCGATTTGGACGGAACACTCACAGACTCGTTCGACGGCATCGTAAGCTCGGTCCTGTACGCGCTCGATAAGCTCGGCGAGCCGAAACTCCCCGTAAACGAGCTTAAATTCTTCATAGGTCCGCCGCTTTCGGAATCTTTTGCCAAGCTGTTCGGCGGCGACGAGCAAAAAGCCGCGCGGGCGGTGGAATTCTATCGCGAATACTATCCCGAACGCGGCATATTCGAAAACAAGGTGTATGACGGCGTCGAAGATATGCTCTCCGCGTTTAAATCGGCGGGCAAACGGCTGTTCGTCGCGACCAGCAAACCCGAACGGTTTTCGGTGCGCATAATCGAACATTTCGGATTGAATAAATATATAGAACGCGTGTTCGGCGCGTCGTTCGACAGCTCGCGCGCAACGAAAGATAAAGTTATCGCCTACGCGCTCGATAACGCCGGCTTACCGAAACAAACGACCGTCATGATCGGCGACAGACTGCACGACATACTCGGCGCAAAAGATAACGGTTTGAAATCGATCGGCGTGCTTTACGGTTACGGCAGTCTCGAAGAACTTACTTCCGCAGGCGCAGACCTTATCGCTAAAACGCCAAGGGATATAATCGGTCTGGTTTAAAGATATTAGACGATAAACTACTTATATATAAAAACATACGGGCAAAACAGCATCTTGTCCGTATGTTTTTTCTTAGCTGTCGTAGGCGTATTTGCTTTGCACGATCCCGATTCTTATAACACGTGCTTTAATTTCGGCCGACATAGCATATATGTTAACTTCACTCGGTTGCCTTGTATCGAACCGTAATTATCCGTCATTCGGTAAATCTGTTTCTACGTAGATATCACCGCAACCGCTCGATCATCGCTATGCCGACGGCTCGACAGCGACGCATTTCGTTCTATCATCGTATTTACTATTGACGCGCATGGCGTTTAATATCGCAAGCACGGCTACGCCGACGTCGCCGAACACCGCTATCCACATATTGGTTATGCCGACCGCGGAAAGTATCAATATGGCAAGTTTTATTATCAGCGAAAAGACTATGTTTTGCATGACTATCGCCATGGTCTTTTTGGATATGCGTTTTGCAATCGGTATGCCCCTGAGATCGTCTTTCATCAATACGATATCCGACGCTTCTATCGCCGCATCGCTGCCCACGCCGCCCATAGCTATGCCGATATCCGAACGCATAAGCACCGGTGCGTCGTTTATGCCGTCGCCTACAAAGCACAACACGTCGCCGCTCTCTTTTTCCGCAAGCATGGTCTCGACGTGTTCGACCTTGTTCTGCGGCAGTAACGACGCTTTGTAACCCGTAAGCCCGATCTCATCCGCTACGGAATGCGCTATCGCCTCGTTGTCGCCGGTCAGCATGACAGTCTTGCAAGACATTGCGTTCAGCGCGCCTATCACCTGTTTCGACTCGGGTTTGATCTCGTCGGCGATCAGCAGCGAGCCTATAAACTTATCGTTTCGCGCAACGTACACGACCGTTCCGAGTCCCGACTCTTTTTCGAACGCTATGCCGTTTTCTGTCATGAGTTTCTCGTTGCCGCAGTAAATCACATCGTCGCCGTTTTGTGCGGTCACGCCCCTGCCGGCAACGTCGGTAAGCGTATAACCGCCCGGTGTTTCGCCGCCGTACGCATCGACGATAGAACGCGCGATCGGGTGCGTGCTGTCGCGCTCGGCTATCGCGGCGAGCCGTAAGACTTCGTCGCGCTCGCAATCGTTCGGCGTGACTTTTACTACCGCGAAATTGCCTTTTGTTAGCGTACCCGTTTTATCGAAAACGAATATATTCGCCTTATCGAGCTTTTCGAGATAGTTCGAACCTTTTACCAATATCCCGTACCGCGACGCCGCGCCGATACCGGCAAAGAACGACAGCGGTATGGAAATGACGAGCGCGCACGGACAGGACACGACCAAAAAACTTAGCGCACGATATACCCAAATCTGCCAATCGCCCGTAACGAACCCGGGTATCAGCGCCAGCAAAACCGCCACACCGACTACGGCGGGAGTATAGTATTTTGCAAACTTCGTTATAAAGTTTTCCGCTCTGGATTTTTGCGACGACGCGTTCTCCACAAGATCGAGTATCTTCGACACCGTCGAGTCGTAAAACTCTTTGCTCGCACGCACCTCTATCTGCGAAGTGAGATTGACCGTGCCGCTTATTACTTCGTCGCCCGTCTCTACGTCGCGCGGCAAACTTTCGCCCGTCAGCGCCTTGGTGTCGAGAGAACTCGCGCCGCTTTCTATAACGCCGTCGAGCGGGATCTTTTCGCCGGGATTAACGACAATAACGTCGCCGATTTTTACTTCGCTCGGATCGACGCGCACGACCGCACCGTCGCGTTTTACATTCGCGTAGTCGGGTCGTATATCCATAAGACCGGAAATCGACTTGCGCGATTTGCCCGTCGCGTAAGATTGAAACCATTCGCCTACCTGATAAAACAACAACACGGCGCACGCTTCGTCAAAGCCCTCTATCTCCGCGCCGATCGCGCCTCGGTATATCCCGAGCGCAAACGCGCCGAGCGTCGCCACGCACATCAAAAAGTTTTCGTCGAATACCTGACCGTGCGCTATGTTTCGGATCGCGCGCCACAACACGTCGTACCCGATAACGAAATACACCGCAATGTACAAAGCGAACGGGAACAACCAGCCGAACCGTCCGCCGAAAACACCGTCGAGCGATATAGCTTTATCGACCGCAAAAATACATGCAAACAGACATAGTGCGACAAGTATGCGTATCAAGTTTTTCTTTTCTCGTCTTGTCATCGCGTCTCACCGCCTACATTATAATACGGCAATCGGGCTCGACCTTTTTGCAGATCTTTACGACGTCGCGCATGATCTCGTCAAATCTGCTCTCGTCGGCATCGATCGTCATGCGCTGCGTCATAAAATTGACGTTCGCCGCCGATACACCGTCGAGCTTACTTATGGCGCGCTCCATCTTGGCCGCGCAGTTCGCGCAATCGAGATCTTCGAGTCTGTATACCTTTTTCATGGAAAACCTCCCGTAATTTAACCGCGTCGCGGTCGAGTTCCGACTGAATTCGCCGAATCGTATCGGCGTCGTTAATATTGAACATTTACACTATTGAATAATTATTCAAGTAAAACGCCTTAAAAAACAGGGACTTGCCCTGTAATTTATATGAGCTTATATAATTCGGATAACGCTCAGCGGCTCTCGTTGACGTGGACCAATCCGCACTCCAAAATTTTGGTGACATGGTCGTCATCGAGCGAATACTTGACTTCCTTGCCTTCCTTGGTGCCTTTGACCAGCTTGGACGCGCGAAGCACGCGCAGTTGGTGCGACACGGCGGATATGCTCATGTCCAGAATGTCTGCTATCTCCCCTACGTACAGATCGCGTATCTGCAAACATTGCAATATCTTCGCGCGCGTCGGGTCTCCGAACATCTTGAAAAGTTCCGCAAGATCGTATATGACGGTTTCGTCGGGCAGCCTATCCCGTATGGCTTGCACGCTATCGAGTTTATTGATATCTTCCGCCATTACCGCCTCCGAATATTTGAACGATTTTTCAACTGTTCAATAATATTATATGCCGTTAAACTGTATTTGTCAAGCGATTTTACCAAAAAATATAAAATTTTAGAAAACACCGGCGCCAATCAAAAAAACCCGGTCTGTGCCGGGCTTGAATTTAACGTGACGTTATATAACGATTATATTATGTTTCCCCGCCGGTGTCCGTGTCGGTACCCGAGTTATCGCCGCCAGTATTGTCGTCTGCCACGTCGTTTTGATTTTCTTCGACGGCGTCGATAACATCGGGATCTTTTTGTTCGACATGCTCGTTATCTACGGCGGCAGCCTCCGCGAGCGTCGCCGACATAACGGTGCGATGTTTACCGCGTAGTTTATTTGCGATAATACTTATATAATGCTTAAAGTTCTTATTGCATAACGCAGCTATAACGCACGGCGTTATGGCAATGCCCATCGCGATAAAACCGTTTGCAACGAGTTCCAACCACTCGTTTCCGAGCGACACGGTACAAAAATGCAATACGACAAGGGCCGCAGCAAAGACGGCGATATAAACATAGTTTCGGATATAGTACTGCTTTGCGGTCGATTTGAAAGCATACTTGAACAGTACGTGCGGCTCGACAATATGGCAGATAAAAATATTGGTGATTATAGTCGCTACGATAACGCCGACAACGTTGTACTCTTCCGGAAAAACCTTAACGAACAAAACAGACAGCGCCACATTGAGCAATCCCTCGCATATAGGTTTCCATCTGTCGTTATAGAACGTACCTGTAGCGTCGCGGAACAATAACGTAGACTGCCGCATGAACTGTATAAAATAGTTCAATGTGATAACGAATGAAATCGACTTGGAAAGCTTAAGCCCGTTACCGAAAAATATCGTGACCACGTTATCGATTATCGCATAATAGCCCAAAAAGAATACAGTAGCCAATACAAAGTTAAACGTGTGGAAAAACTTGTGATAACGCATTACACCGTCGGCGTCCTCCTGCACGCTCATATGCCCTATTACCGAAGTAAGCGGCGTAAAGAACAGTGTAATAATACCGGTCATCGATGCCATTATAGTCGTGTAATTTGAATATTTGCCGAGCAATACTATACCTATGAACGCGGAAATGATGATGCTGTCGGCGGTATTGACGAGCACGGCGCCGATCTTATGCATAAACATCGCCTTGACGTTTTTCGTTACCTCTTTTCTTACCGGCGGCTCGACGGTCTGCTTATTGCGAATGATACCGCCGTGCTTCTTTCGTGCGATTATTTCGGTTACAAGCCATTGTACCGCCGCCGAAATGATACGGCAAGCAAGATACCACACAAACGATTGTGTAAATATGAGAACTATTATTTGCAATCCGCATTGCAATAACTGCCCCAGCGACGAAACCGTCGTAGTGATATAATTATTTTTGTACGCATTGATGAGCGACGTTTTCGAACTGAACATATACGTCGTAACGACGGATATCAACATCAGCCCAAACGTTAAATACAGATTGACATCTACGGTTTGATAGTCCTTGGCAAGAACGGGCAAAAGCGGCATAACCGCACAACCGCCTACCGCAATAATAGCGCCGATGATCAGATACAAGCGTGTGAATAATCCGTACAGAGCCGAAACTTTATCGTTATCCCCGTCGACGATGGGTTTGTACATACAGAAAGTTATCGCGCTCCCCACCCCGAGTTCCGCGACAGCCAAAAACTTTAATATGGACAGATAAAGCGAGTTAAGCCCGTTGATCTCGTTGCCTATATAACGAATCAAAAACCGACGCACAAGCACGTCGGCTATCAAGATCAAAATTTTGAACGCTATCGAGATCGATACGTTTTTTATCCCGCGTTTTTTATCCATTCCCGAGAGTATTTTATATCGGTACCGATATACCGCCCGCGATACGTTGCTATGCTGTAATTACAAATAAGAATATACGCGACTACTATAAGCGAAACGGCATCGCGTAAATAATATAAAGATTCAAAATAGTTCATCAATGTTATAGTTACGAAAAAAATTATCGGTGTCAAAAGCACACGACGATTTTTACGGTTTCTTTTAACTATACACGTTGTCGATATCAATAAAATCAACAGAGAATAAAACAAAACGAACTGGAAAATACCGAAATCCGCAAATATTGCAAGAGCTTGATTATGTGCGTTTGTAAATATAGATTTACTCGTTTCTACTGCATAATCATGATTCAAATACCCGCCTACGCCGAGCCAAAAATTATCACCGATAGATTGAAAAGTCAATGCCCATATTTCTTGACGTCCAGTGAATATATCCTTACCGAATATCACGATTTTACCCTTTCCTAATATATTAAACAGTATTTCGGAGTAAAAATATGCTACGAAAATTCCAAAAAGAGTAAGGACCGTCAATATGATAAATGCCGTAACGGATTTACACGATTTTTTCCATGCGCGACAAACAACAAATAACAGTAAAAACAAAATACATCCGGTCGTTGCACCTCGAGAAGTAAAAACGAATTCCAATCCGAAACAAATCAAGGCAATGATAACGGACATCTTCCGCTTTGTACATGCGTAGCGCACGATACTGATACAAAAAACTATCATTAGCGAAATCGCACATATATTGGAATTAAACCTATATGGTTCCGCTCGGCGCCAAATCGACGATCCGTTCAAAATCTGTAAAAATACGGCGAATACGATAAACCAATACAATATACTTAATTCTTTACGGCTCAAACGGAATCGTCTGCATACAAATAAACTTAATATAAATGCTAATAATACCAAATTTTTAGTCAGTCCCGATCCTACTATGATATGAAGTAATACCGAACTTAGCAAATATATACATAAAAGAAATAAACCGTTGTAACGGGCATTTACATTTTTTAAAAATAACACATAAAACTGATAAAATATAATAACGCAAATAAAACACAGTAAAAAGTATTCGACCGCACCTGCGTTTCTTAATCCGCCGTCGCTCGTTTTTCCGAATAAAAACTTTAAATAAGCATTACAAATAAAAAAAACGACCCACAAAAGCGAAACGACAAAAGCCGGACTGCTTCCGGTTTTCACTCGGTTTCGATAATGCGTTATATAACGATTTTGCGTAAAATACAATTCCATTATTTATATCAATGCCAATATGCCGTACATTTTATGTTTAAGTAATTTAAATATCAATCTTCTTTTAAAACTCAAACGCAATTCTACTCTGTTTAAAAGCTCTTTAACATACGGATCGTTTCCGACGAACGCATATTCTTTCTTTTTTTGAGCCCTTGTCAATCGTGAATATCTTATACGCTTTATAGTATTGCTCCATAACAGAATCAATGCCGCTTCGTCGAATTTGTCATGCACGTAACAGTAAGTATCTTGCGCATTTTTCAATTCGCATAATATTTTTTTCCAATCGTAAAAAAAAGTCCGTTTATACGAGTGAACTACGGAATTACTACGTTGAAAATAATGATACAAGCATTTATCCGTATATGCGATACTGTTTGCCGACATCATTACGGGAATTATCAATGCCATATCCTCGCCCATTTTTATATCCGTCTTTTTGAATGCGATATTATCGAGCAGCAATTCTCTTCTGTATATTTTATTCCAACGCATACCGGCAACATATCTTGTATCGGCAAACGTCGGTAAAATTTGAAACGGAAATCTACCGTTCGTTTTTGTATAAATACCGTCGCCCCCGATTCCGAAATCCCGTCGTCCGAAAGTATTCCCGTTTTCGTCGGCATCGTCATATGAGCAGACGGCAATATCGGCATCGAATTTTTCGGCAACGGCGGCAAGTTCCGAAAACATATTTACTTCTATATAATCGTCACTGTCTACAAAACCGATATATTCGCATGACGACGCTTTTACACCGTCTATTATTGCGGCGGAAATGCCTTCGTTCTGTTTATCTATGATTTTGAAACGTTTATCTTTATCGGCATATTCGTTGCAAATCGCCAAGCTGCCGTCAGTACTGCCGTCATTTACAAGCACGATTTCTTTGACACAATCGTCCTGGGCGCAAACGCTGTCCAAACATCTGCGCAAATATCTCTCAACATTATAAACGGGAATTATTACACTGATCTCTATCACGTTACTTCCATTGCGACATAATATCGTAAGTACGTTTTAAAGCCTCTTTCACTTCGTATTGCGGTTGCCAGCCCAAAGACTTTATTTTGCCGCAGTCGAGAACAGCGTAATCCGCTTTGGACGCACCTACATCGTTTTGCACGTTTATGATCGATTTAACGCCTGCAAGTCCGGCAATATATGAAGCATACCCGCCCAAAGTATCGCCGTCATCGTCGTCGGAAATGTTATACGCCTCACCGTTCGCGCCGTCAAAAAGTATCTTCAACAGACCACTTGCAGCGTCTGCCACATAACAATAGGAAAATCTCTGTTTCCCGAGACTTTTCAATACTATATCTTCACCGTGTACAGCCTTGTTCAAAAACTGCGCTATCGCTTTTGTATCGTTCTTCCTATCCGCACCGAACACTCTTGCCAGCCTACCTATTACGCAGTCTATGCCGTATTGCGTTCTGTAAGACTGGCAAAGACTTTCGGATACGCGTTTTGCCTCGTTATAGCCGGCGCGTGTAGTGTTGCAATCTATATATCCGCAATAATCCTCTTTCATAGGGGCTTCGGTACCGTTACCGTAAATCTCCACGCTCGACGCAAGCAAGAACCGCTCGGCTTTTTTCTCAGCCGCAAGAGATAAAAGATTATGCGTACCGAACACATTGGTTGTAATCGTCCCGATGGGATCCTGCGCGTACTGTTTGGGATGTGTATTAGAAGCGAGATGAATTATATAATCCACACTTCGGTCTATTTTTATAGGTTGCGTAATATCATGAGCGATATACTCTACATGCGATTCACTTTTTATAACACGCCGAGAACAACTAATGACATTTATGCGATTACCATGTTCCGCATTACGGAACTTAAAGACGTTTATCAAAAACTGTCCGATAAACCCGGTTCCGCCGCTTATAAAAATCGTCTTGTCGTCAAGTTGCGCCCAATCAAACGCTAATTCGGCAACACGACGAATATCTTCTTTTTCCAAATCCAACATACGTTATTTCAACCAATCATTTTCTCTTGACGATATAT
>CAJUQF010000006.1:46420-46955 GCA_910588315.1 uncultured Christensenellaceae bacterium
GGCTCTGAAAATATTGAAATCGTCTTTAGTCGTGAGTTTTATATTCTTGTCAGAACCTTTGGCAAAGTATAACGTTTCGCCAAGCTCTACCATCATCGTGTTAGTATATGACGAACCGTGCACGCCGATATCTTCTTTATAAGCCCTCTCGTAACTTTCGTACAACTTGCCGAGAGTGTACGCCTGCGGCGTAGATACTCTGCGAAGCGTTTCGCGCGGAATATACTTTTTTGTCGTGTATTCATCGTTGACGATAAATATCTGCTCATTATACGGAAGAGAAGTGACTGCATTGCCATACTTATGACATTTTTCTATTACATCGTTAAGAACGCTCTCGTCTACCAACGGTCTTATACTGTCATGAATAATAACACAAGTGTCTTTCGAATAATTTTCGTAAATCTTATTGACGCCGTTGCGTATAGAGTCCTGAACGCTCTCGCCGCCATTAATTATATACTTCAGTTTTGTAATGTCAAACTGTTTGGCAAACGCCGACAATACGTTTTGCCACCCGTCTATACACACGACT
>CAJUQF010000007.1:0-15860 GCA_910588315.1 uncultured Christensenellaceae bacterium
AAAGAAAAACGGCGTTCGCGTACTCTCGGCAAAAGAGAATATCACGGACGACGCAAGCGGCATACTTATTGAGGGCGTTTTGGAAAGTATGGCGGAATACTATTCGGCGGAACTGTCGCAAAAGGTAAAGCGCGGCATTGCTATGTCGGCGGCAAAGTGTAAGTATTTCGGTGGCGTTGTGCCGCTTGGCTACAAGGTAAACGCCGAAAAGAGTTTTATTCTCGACGAGGAGCTTGCGCCCGTTGTTAGGACAGTGTTTGAAATGTTTGTATCGGGGAGCAACTATGCCGAGCTTATACGCTATCTGAACGCACGCGGCGTAAAGACGACCAAAGGCGGCGAGTTTAACCAAAACAGTTTTCAACGCATTTTAAGCAACCGCAGATATTTGGGCAAGTACATTTATCAAGGCAACGAGATAGACGGCGGTATGCCGCGCATAATCGACGACGACCTGTTCGAGCAAGCGCAACAAAAACTTGCGCTATATGCCGCCGCACCCGCGCGGGGCAAGGCGAAAGTCGAATACATATTATCGGACAAATTGATATGCGGAAAATGCGGGCATAAAATGACGGGTGTTTCCGCAATGAGCAAAAATAAAACGCTACACAACTATTACAAGTGTGTAGGTGTTACAAAGCGAACTTGCGACAAACGGACGGTTCGCAAGCAGTTTATCGAGGACGAAGTAATTACGGCTATCACGGGCGACGGAACGGAGCGAAACAAGTACGGCGTTCTGACGGACGAATTTATTGACACCATAGGCGCAGAAACTTACACACTTATTCAAGCGGCGCGGAATGATAGCGAAATAAAGCGGCTTGAAAGCATAATCGCGGAAAATCAAAAATCCATTGACAATTTAATGCAAGCGTTAATGCACGGCAAGGCAACGGACATTATACTATCGCAAGTGGAGCGGTTAGAGAACGAAAATAAGGAGCTTTCGGACACCGTTGCAATGGAAAAGGCAATGCAAATGAAATATACTTATTCGGACATTCGGCAATGGCTTTTACATTTCCGCACGCTTGACTACACAAAGACCAAGCACCGCAAGGAGCTAATCAATATCTTTATTTACCGCATATTGCTATACGACGACAAAATGAAAGTGTTATTCCACTTGAAAGGCGGGCAGAAAGAGGAACTGATTTTGAACTTGATTTTTCCCGATTACCCCGACGGAAGCAACGACGAAAACGGAAACGAGGACAAAGAAAAAGAAACCGAAAATTCGGTTTCTCTCTCGGGGTGTTCGTATACCCCTCGTCTGGTGACCCCAACGGGACTCGAACCCATGATTTCACCGTGAAAGGGTGATGTCTTAACCGCTTGACCATGGGGCCATGATCGAAAAATAGTTTATCATGTTATTGCGTTTTTGTCAAGCGGATTGCGGTAATATTTTCTTTCGGATCGGATCGAATTGTTATGTCAGTCGCACTGCGGCTTATTCTTTATATCTCGACTATCTTTTTATCATAATTTTACAGCACCGGGTCGGTTTTTCGTATAATCATGATTTTGCTATCCGATATGCGGCGTATTACAAAAACATCCACACAACGGCTGTCCGATGCGAAATTTGCGATATACAATAAACTATTATAAATATCGCGCACGCAAGGTGCGTACCGATTATCGCCTATCCTATACAGTTACTTTTCGTAATACACCGTATAATTTATATCCTGAGGATAGTCGCCGAACTTTTTGCCGAAAATATTGAATCCGCCGACGTTTCTCGCCGTATCTTTATTGCCGAATCCGATTTCGGTTTTATTCCCTTTTTTTAGATCCAAATCTTTTAGACGCAATTTCGTATCGATTTGCTCGCCGTTCAAAGTCACGCCGCCGTCATCGATCACGATAGTGAGCAACACACCGTACTGGGTATTGAGCGCATCCCACCACTCGGGGTTCAGCCTGCCGATATGGTCGCCGAAATCGCCCGGACTCGTATAAGTCAAAACTTCCTTTCCGTTTATCCAAAACGTTATATCCGACAGATAGTCGTTATCGAAAAACGGCGCTTCCGAACAAATTTCCAATGACAGCACTATACGCCTTACATTATACAGTTTCGCCGCTTGATTGCTGAATCTGTACGCGATCCGTCCGCTCGTCGCATACACGAGCTCCGCATCGAAACGCTCCGGTAAATAACAATTATCCCCGAACGAAGTATAATGCTTATCCGCCGTACAAAAGTTGAATCTCCCGCCCTCGAACTCGCAAAACTGCCCTACTCTTGCCGTTTGCGTTTCCGCCTGCAGTCCCGACGGCGGCGCCTCCGTATAAAAACACGAAATATTGACGGACTTGAGTTTTCGCGATATCAGCCGCACCGCGCCTTTTTTCGACGCTTTATACGATATCGTCAGCACGTCCGCTTTGATGAGTTTTTCCAAATGAAACATGAGCGTCGTGACCGGCATCTTCATCGCTTTCGCAAGCTGCGGGACCGTAAAAATATACGGCGGCGCCTGCATTCGCCGCAATATGTTGAGCCGCGTTCTATTCCCGAGCGCTTCGCACACCGCCTCTATCGTATCCAGATCGCCGTCGTTCTTTAAATCGAGTTCTACGAATTTTCTGATATCCTCTATTACGATCTCAGCCATCCTTTCACCTCTCTACGATTATCCTATCTATATTATACATTTTTTATCGCCCGAAATCAACTATTAAAATAGATCATGTCGGAAATTTTTCCGAGTTTAATAGTCGATAAAAATTCAGATTGCGGATTGACATCACACGGCTTACATAGTATACTCAAAATATGTTCGAGCGCATAACGCAATCACATGGCACAACTATCGAGCCGAATTTTCGACAATCGGTCATCCGAACTTTTGTTACAAATACGAAGTGATTTGTTATTTACTTGATACCCGCGTTATGCTATATTAGTAATATATACATGATCTATATTAAGGAGACTATGATGAGAAAGACAACGAACGTGAAAAAGACATTGCCTATCGCGGCGCTTTTTATTCTCGTGTTGGCGGTCGCGGCGCTTTTTATGGCAAAGCTGCCCGCAAGCGCCGAAGATAATGCGAGCGGAGATTATGTCTTTACCGCATCGGATGTGTCGGCGGCGCCGACGGGCGACTTCGTTCACAGCACGACTGCGGGCGATCAGACGCGGACGTACAGCTCGTTTGAACCTACATACAACGAGCTTGTGCTTGTGAACGCCCCCGGCGGAGCGCACAATCTCAATTCTACGGATCCCGTAAACAAATCTGCGTATCTCGGCGGTATATTCCTTATAAATCCGGACGTTGCCGATTACACCGACTTTACGTTCACACTCAAATTCCGCGCCACGCAGTGGGTAAACGACAGCCGTTGGATAGGCGTGATGTATCGCATGAATACCGACGCCGAGACCGGACTGCACAGCGGATACATGTTGACTACGCGCGTAAACGGCGCATCGTCATATACTTCCAATGCCGGCGTTATGAGCAAAGCCCATCCCGGTTCGGACAACGGTTTTAACGATATCGACGCCAAAAACGCAAACTTTACCAACAATTTTATGGACGGTAAGTACCATACCATAACGATCACGATGAGCGGCAACACGGCGTCGCATTACGTGGACGGCAAAAAGATACGCGACGCGAATACTTCCGATCAGGACGCCAATATCGATCCGCGCAGTTCGGGCGGATTCGCGCTCATTCTCAGCCAAGTATCGATAAACGTAGCGGAATGCACGATAAGCCGCACCGTCACGCCGCCCGCGACGGAAACCGCGCCGGAGACCGTCATAAACCCCGATTACAAAGTGACCGACTTCTCTACCGTCGCCAAAAACGACTGGACGGTCAATCATAAAGGCGACGCAGGCGGCACTACGCTGTCCGTAAACAACGACGGCAGTCTTAACGTAAATGCGAAAAATGCTCCGGCAAATGCGTACTACGGCGCACTGATGCCCGTCAATCCCGGCTCCGTATATACCGACTTCACATTCGAAATGGAGTTCAAAGTCAACCGTTCGGACAATGCGGATCGTTGGATCGGCATAGTTTACCGCACCAACTTCGCAAGTGAGGCGGTACCCGTTTTCGGTTACGGTATGAACTACCGCGTAAGCGGAAGGAACGCATACACGGCGATAGCGAAAACGCGTGCAGCCAATAATGACTTGAGATTCAACGACGATCCCGTAATCAACGCCGGAGGTCAGCTTGCCTGCGGCAAAAAAGCGCCCGATCTGACTGCCGGCAGCGGTATTTATCACAAACTCACGATAACGATGCAGGACAACGAGATTGCTAAACATTACATAGACGGCTTGCTTATAAGAGACGCATCGACCGAGTTGAAAAAATCCCATATCGGCGGCACGACTCTTACGAGCGGAGGAATAGCGGTAATAATAAACGGTATGAATATGGATATAAAAAGCGTAAAATTGACCACTGGCATAGAACCGCCGACTGTTATCAACGACAATATAGACGATACGGTCGTTTCGACCTATCAGAATGATAAAGTAAAGATTGTCAATGCTCCCACCGTCGTTTGCGACGTAAAGGACAAAGCAACGCTCGACTCGCTTTCCGGCTCGGAAAAACCGTCCAATGCGATACTCAGATTCAACAAGGACGCGAACATTGTCGCTGCCGACGGCACGACGGTACTCGGAAGCTTCCGCGACGTTTACGCCGCTTTCGATCATAGGATCATCCCGATCGTACATATTTCGGACGAACAAGCCGCCGACGCCTTTATAACCTACATAAACGAAGTATCCAACATTCTCGACATAGCGGTCATGAGCGATACGCCCGCGCTCGTAAAAAAGGTACGCGCGGCATGCCCGAGAGTGCGCGGCATAATAGAATATTCTGCCGAAGATTTTTATACCGCCGGCAAACTCGATATATTCAACAACATCGTAGGTAGGACCAACGCCAATTATGCGACCACGGCTGTCGTTCCGCAATCGGCGGCGACCATAGACAACGTGCGCTATATTCAGGCACGGTTCAAGTCCGTTTGGGTCCGCCCCGACAGCAACGAAAACAGAGACCTGTTCCAAAGCATAAACAGCGGCGCGCTCGGCGTAGTATCGACCGACTTCGGCAAGGTTTACGACGCGCTCGAAACGTACCCTGCCGGCAGCTTTACGAGAATGCCGTACAATGTCGCACACCGCGGTAAGTTCGCTGCGGATAACGTACTTTGCGAGAACTCATTGAGAGCCGTCGAAGAAGCGATCGCATGCGGCGCAACGCATCTGGAACTCGACGGGCATCTGACCAAAGACGGACATATAGTCATAATGCACGACGACACGCTCAACCGCACGTCGACAGGCACAGGCAAGATTGCCGATTACACGCTCGAACAGATACAACAGTTCAGACTTAAAGACGGACAGAAGATCCCCACGCTCGAAGAAGTTTTCGATATACTGTACAAAGCCAAACAGAAAGGCAACGATATAGTGTTCGTGTTCGAGCTTAAAGCGGGCAAAACCATAGCGGAGAAGATAAATTCCCTGCTCGGCACGGGCGAAGGGCAATACGACATCCGCGATAACCTTGTCATAATCACATTCAACAGCAGCGGCGACGATCTTTTGACAAGCGTCAAAAACGTTATGCCCACCACTCCCACATCCTATCTCGGCGGCAGCAACGCCGGCGCATCGTCGCTCGCATCGAGTCTCGGATTTATCGGATCTTTCAACTGCGGACTCGACACGTGCTACAGCGCCAACACCTCCGCATACTACGACAAGACCTGTCTTACCGATCGAGGGATCCCGGCTTGGTACTGGACGTTCGGCGATGCCAACGCCGTTATTAACGCCACCAAGAACGGACATCTCGGGCTCACCAATAACGCGCCCGACGCGCTTTCTTCCTACACTTACAAAGTGGTCGGCTCGAACGAGACCACCCATACCGCGCTTCGCGTCGGCGATCTTGTCAATATACACGCCCATCGCTTTAACGGTTATACCGTAAAAGCACGGGGGACCGTCACTTATGTCGAAGAGACATCGACGGGCTGGAACGCGATCGCCGAATATACCGACAATATAAGCGGTATCAAGTTGTTCACTCAACTGTTCGCCGTCGGGAAAACGGGCGTAACGCAGGAACAGCACACGATCACGTTTATGAACGGCAATCAAACGCTTACCAGCATCAAGGTCGATCATAACGGCAATATTACGTACACGGCGCCGCAGATCGACGGCTATAGATTCGAAGGATTCTTCTCCGATGCGCAGTTCCAAAACCCCTTGACCCTGCCGCTCAAAGCGACCGCAAACATGACGATATACGCCAAGTACACCGCGAACGGTACAGCGCCTGCCGGTAAATACACGATCAAGTTCATGTACGGCGCCGAAGAGCTTGGACGTCTCGAAGTTGCGCAAGGCGATAACATCGAGTTTACGGCGCCGAAGAAATCCGGCTACACGTTTGAAGGATTCTTCTCCGACGCGCAATTCGAAAACGCCGTTACCCTGCCCATGCAGGCGACCGCCGACATGACGATATATGCCAAGTATACCGCGAACAAAACGTCGAATACGACGCCTTCCGAAAGCGGACTTTCCGGCGGTGCGATCGCAGGTATAGTGATCGGCTGCGTCGCAGGCGTCGCGCTCATTGCGGGACTGTCGCTGTTCTTCATCAAAAAGCGCAAGAAATAAAGGGTATTAAACCCCAGAGCAAGCTCTGGACTCGCACGCTTCACGTGCAAGTTCCGCTGCAAGCAGCGGAACATACCTTTGTTGTTGTCGCATTTTTGCTCCCGCAAGAGGGCAAAAATACTCCGCCAATAAATCTCATACTAAAAGAGTAAAACGCGATCGAGCGAAAGTTCGGTCGCGTTTTGTTTTCGCTGCATGCCCGAAAACAATAAGATCCGACCTTATAATACATCGCGATACGTACATTCTCCCGACCCCAACTGAACCATTTTTACGGGCAAATTGCGGTCTATACGCGCGAAACGTCGCTCATAGTACTGTCAAGTACAATTTCGCTCCGTTTCGGACGTCTATCCTCGCAATTTGCTCCGTAAAAACGCTTTGCGCCCGAAGCGAAGCTGTTTTCAGGCTATTGCAAGGCAAGCGAGTGATATTGTAGTGGGGCTACTATGAGCGAGGCAGCCAGATGCTGCGCGACACTTTGCGTCCGTTCTCACGTCGTAATTGTGAGATGATTGCGAAAAATCAGCCTGTGGCTGCAAAACAGCCCGATATCGGGTGTATTCTATTTGGGTCGGGAGAATGTACAAGTTGCATTTATCGTCATATTCGGTCATAAAATGTAACATGGCAATAATATGGCTGATCATGCTGAGCGCATCGCTCGGTCTAATGATATTCACCGACCCCGCGGCGGCGGTCAACTCGATGATCACGGGTGCGCACGGCGCGGTGGAGCTGTCGCTCAATCTTATGGCGCTGTATGCGTTTTGGCTCGGTTTTTTCTCGCTTATCGAGCGGCTCGGGCTGTCGCGCGGGCTGGAAAAATTATTGCGCCCTGTTATCAAACGACTGTTCCCGTCATGCGACACCGAAACGCGCAAGTTCATTACTATGAACGTGTCCGCCAATCTTTTGGGACTCGGCAACGCCGCCACGCCCATGGCGATAAACGCAATAAACAGAATGGACACCGGCGACAAGAAGGCGTCGACCGACATGATCATGCTGACCGTCATTTCCGCCACCAGCCTGCAGATCTTACCGACGACAGTCATAGGCATGCGTGCGACCGCAGGCTCTGCCAATCCTGCCGACTTTTTGTTCCCGTCGCTCGTCGCCACCGTGCTGTCCACCGTCATAGGAATAATCGGCGTAAAGCTGTGCGCCAAGATATTCGACCGCAAGAAAAATAAATGCGCCGCGAATAAACTACCCGAAAACCCGTCGCCCGATATGACCCCGACAAAGACGGGCAACAAAAAATCACGGCGCAAAAAACGCCGCGCACTCGGGAGCATACGGTAATATGAGCGCTTATATCATCCCGATAATTTTTCTCGTCGTACTGCTTTTGTCATTTGTTCGCCGCAAAGAACCGTACGGCGGATTCATAGACGGCGCGAGACAAGCCGTCGATCTGACGATAAACGTTTTTCCATATCTGCTCGCCGTAATGGTCGCCGTGGAAGCGTTTCGCGTATCCGGCGCGTCCGCCTATCTTGCGGATGCGCTCGCACCCGCACTGCAATCGGTAGGACTGCCTAAGGAACTCGCCGAACTGATGTTTCTGCGCCCCGTATCCGGCGCCGGATCGCTCGCCGTTCTCGACGGGATATATTCCGATTACGGCGCCGACAGCTACATCGGCAGGTGCGCATCGGTCATATACGGCTCGAGCGAAACCATATTTTACATTTCCACGATATACTTTTCGCAATCGCATGTACGCAAACTGCGCTATGCTATTCCCGTCGCGCTCATCGCTACGCTTACCGGCTGCATAACAGGCTGTTATCTTTTGAGATTTTTCTGATGCGCGTAATAGCCGATTCTCGCGTATATTATTCACGGCACAAATAAACGAACCGTTCCGCGGCTCGATATGAAAGCTAAAAAACTTAGTATAATAAATTTGATATAGCGACCGTAAAATTTACGGGTGCCGAGATTTTAGCGCAATAATCGTGTAGAATAAACGTATGGAAATATTAGATTGTATAAATTGTTCGTTCTATATACAACACTATATGAATAGCGGTTACGATGATTATATTGCCATCAATTTTGGGCATTGTACGCATAAATCCCACTGTCGAAATCGATACGGTGCGGTTATTCGTAATAAAAATAACTGTCAATTTTTCAAGCGCAAAGATCCCGACGAACAAAAATTTACAGACTTTACAACAAAGTCTGCATTTAAGATCATATTGAAACGATTGGAAAATATCGAAACGTTATTGGAAAAATACAAACCGCCTTTAGGGTGAAATTGACACACGTTGTGATATCAACAGCAATTTCTTTTTTATCGTAAAGCAATTACATTGCGCAATTCGTAGGGAACGACGCCACGGTGTTCCGTTTTGTTATCGTAAAGCATTTTTGTTGTGTAATTCGTAGGGCAGGCAGACCCTTGCCTGCCGTCTCTTTGTTTATTGCTATGCCACAAGCGGAGCGCATGGGTCTGCGCTCCCTACGAACATCTTTCTGTAATTGCTTTGCGATATTACATATACAAATATCCGTATATGTCCATTCTGTTATTGCCTAACGTTAACAAATTACATTGTGTAATTCGTAGGGCAGGCAGACCCTTGCCTGCCGTTTCTTGTATTATTGCTTTGCCACATGCGGAGCGCCGGGGCGTCGCTCCCTACGAACATCTTTCTGCAATTGATTTACAAAAAGCATTTACATTGTGCGATTTGTATGAGCGTGAGTTTGCCTGTCCCTATTTGTCATTTCGACCGAAGCATAAGCGGAGCGGAGAAATCTCACTTTCGCAGTAAGGCTGTAAAATTGTAAAAATGTATAATTCAATAAATCATATCATTTCTTTGATTTATAAGATTTCTCGACTTCGCTCGAAATGACACATATATGGCTTTGACGTTCATTGTGTAATTCGTAGGGCGGTCAGACGCTTGACCGCCATTTTCTTTGATTATTGCTTTGCCATAAGCGGAGCGCAAGAGTCTGCGCTCCCTACAAACATCGGTTCTGTAATAGTGGAACGGTAAAACAGAGACTCGGTACGATGACAAAAACGCAATTTCCTTTACCTACCGAAACGAAATATCATTGTGTAATTCGTAGGGAACGACGCCTCGGCGTTCCGTTTTGTTACCGTAAAGCAATTACATTGTGTACTTCGTAGGGCGGTCAGACCCTTGCCTGCCGTTTCTTTGATTATTGCCTTGCCACATGCGGAGCGCAACGAGGTCTAAAGCTCCCTGCGAAGGTCGGTGCCGTTATATCTTATAAGGCTCTTTTATGTAAATGAACCACTCGCTTATCGAATGGTTTATCTGCAAAAAAGACGCCGGGACGAACTTGTTTGTCCGTTCCGGCGCATTGCTTTTAAACTATCGTGATTATTCTTCCGCAGGCGCCTCGCCGCCTTCGTCGTCGATGATCTCCTGGTGCGGCGCGGTGGCTACGCAAACGACGTTGCCCTGGTTCTTGACGCGCATCATTCTTACGCCCTGAGATCCTCTGCCGATCTTGGAAATTTCTTTTACCAGCATTCTTATTATCGTGCCGTTATCGGAAATGACCATAACGTCGTCCTCGGGATTGACGAGTTTGAGATTTACGAGCCGTCCGGTCTTTTCGTTAAACGTGCCGGCTTTTATACCCTTGCCCGCGCGGGACTGCAAGCGGAACTCGTCGATGTCGGTGCGCTTGCCGAACCCGTTTTCGCTGACGGTAAGCACGTCGCAATCGGGTTTGACGACCGTCATGTCTACGACGTTATCGTCCTCGGCGAGCCGCATGGACCGCACGCCCTGCGTGTCTCTGCCCATAAGGCGGACGTTCTCTTCCGAGAACCGTATGCACTTGCCGCTCTGCGACGCGATGAGTATTTCGTCTATGCCGCCGGACTGCTGGACGGATATAAGCTCGTCGCCTTCGTTGAGCTTGATCGCGACCTTGCCGACCTTTCGTATCTGCTTGAACTCGGTGAGCGCCGTTTTTTTGATCATGCCGCGCTTTGTCGCCATGACAAGGTTGCCCGTATACATGTCGTCGGAAATGGGGATTACCGCGCTTACCTTTTCGCCGTCGCTGAGCTGAAGGAGATTGACTATCGCCCTGCCCCTTGCCGTGCGCTCCGCCTCGGGAACGGCGTACGCCTTATCCGCATACACTCTGCCGTAGTTGGTAAAGTACAGCAGCGTGTCGTGCGTATTGGTAACGAACATCTTCTCGACGAAGTCCTCTTCCTTCGGTCTGTGCGCCGTGACGCCCTTGCCGCCGCGGTGCTGAGCTTTGTACTCGGTCGTGGGAAGGCGTTTGATATAGCCGTAGTGCGTCATGGATATAACGACGTCCTCTTTGTCGATAAGATCGCCTATATCGATCTCGTCGTAATCGATGACGAGTTCGCTGCGCCGAGGATTATCGTACGCGTCTTTGATCTCCTGCAATTCGTCTCTGACGATATCGGTGACGCGTTTGGGGCTTGCGAGTATGCTCTTGAAATCCGCGATCTTCTCCTGCAATGCCGTGAGTTCGGCTTGGAGCGCGTCTATCTCGAGACTCGTGAGCCTGCGCAGTTTCATTTCGAGAATGGCGTTGGCTTGCTTGTCGGACAGATAGAATTCCGCCATGAGCTTTTCGGCGGCCTCTACGTTATCGCGGCTCTGCTTGATTATTTTGATCACTCTGTCGATATTGGCTTGCGCTTTGACAAGACCTTCGACTATATGCTCGCGTTCCTGCGCCGCCTGAAGATCGTGTTTGGTGCGGCGCACGATTATCTCTTCCTGATGCTTCAAATAGTATTCGAGCATCTCTTTGAGATTGAGTATCTTCGGCTCGCCGTCCGCGAGCGCAAGGAACGTTATGCCCTGCGAAACCTGAAGATTGGTATGCTTGTACAGCATGTTCAAAACGACCTGAGCCTGCGCGTCGCGCTTGACTTCTATGACTATACGCATACCGCTGCGGTCGGACTCTTCCTTGATATCCGCAATGCCCTCGATGCGCTTATCCTTGACAAGGTCGGCTATCTGAACTATGAGCTTTTCTTTGTTTACCTGATACGGCAGCTCGGTCACGATAATGCGCTGACGCATAAGATCGCTGCCCTCGCGCACGGGATATTCTTCTATCTCCGTCTTTGCGCGGATAACTACGCCGCCGCGCCCGGTCTTGTACGCGCGCTTTATGTTTGCCCTGCCCATAATGAGACCGCCCGTCGGGAAGTCGGGCGCAGGCACGTACTTACAAAGCTCGTCGATCGATATATCGGGATTTTCTATGAGCGCGTCTATCGCGGAAATTACTTCGCCGAGGTTGTGCGGCGGGATAGCCGTCGCCATACCGACTGCGATACCGTCCGAACCGTTGACCAAAAGGTTGGGATACCGTGACGGCAATACCGTCGGTTCTTGCAACGAGTCGTCGAAGTTGTTGGTCCAGTCGACCGTTTCTTTATCTATGTCGCGCAGCATTTCCGACGCGATCTTGGCAAGCCGCGCCTCGGTATAACGCATAGCCGCGGGCGGATCGCCGTCGACCGAGCCGAAGTTGCCGTGACCGTCTACGAGCGGATAACGCATGGAAAAGTCCTGCGCAAACCGCACCAATGCGTCGTAAACCGAACTGTCGCCGTGCGGGTGATATTTACCGAGAACGTCACCGACGACACGGGCGCATTTGCGGTACGGCTTATCCGACCACAATGAAAGTTCGCCCATGGCGTACAGTATTCTGCGGTGAACGGGTTTCAATCCGTCGCGAACGTCGGGTATGGCGCGCGAAACGTTAACCGCCATAGCGTACGCTATAAAGCAGGTCTTCATTTCGTCGACGACGTGCGTATCTATTATCTTGGTATTATCTACGTAATCCTTATTGCTGCTGCCGGACGGAGCGCTTCTTTTAGGTAATCTTGCCATGACGGTTTCCTCCGCTTAGATGTCGAGCTCGGTGACGAGCTTGGCATTCTGTTCTATGAACTGACGTCTGAGTTCGGGCATATCGCCCATCAATACGCTGAATATCTCGTCCGCCTCGAACGCGTCTTCCATGGTGATGCGTTTTAGCGAGCGGAACTCGGGACTCATTGTCGTTTCCCAAAGCTGTTCGGCGTTCATTTCGCCGAGACCTTTATAGCGTTGAAGATCGCAGCCCTTGCGTCCGAGCTGATCGAGCGCCTCGTCGCGTTCTTTCTCGTCGTAGCAGTATATCTCCTTCTTGCCCTTTGCCACTTTGTAGAGCGGCGGCAGCGCGGCATACACGTGACCGCGCTCGATTAGCGGGCGCATAAAGCGGAAGAAGAATGTAAGGAGCAATATTCTTATATGACTGCCGTCGACGTCGGCGTCCGTCATACATATTATCTTGTCGTAGCGCAGTTTGCTCTCGTCGAACTCGTCGCCGATGCCGCAGCCGAACGCCGTTATCATCGCCTTTATCTCGGCGTTTTCGAGAACGTGATTGAGCCGCGCTTTCTCGACGTTCAAGATCTTGCCGCGAAGGGGCAATATCGCTTGGAACCTGCGGTCTCTGCCCTGTTTTGCCGTGCCGCCCGCGCTGTCGCCCTCGACGATGAATATCTCGCAGTGCGCAGGGTCGCGATTGGTACAGTCGGCGAGCTTGCCGGGTAGCGACGCCGTTTCGAAAACGCCCTTTCTCCTCGTAAGGTCTCTCGCGTTACGCGCCGCGTCGCGCGCGCGCTGAGCCGTGATCGTCTTTACGACGAGTTCCTTGGCTTCTTTGGGATTCTCTTCCATAAACGTGCCGAGCGCGTCGGTGACCGCTTTTTCCACCTGTGCGCGCATGGACGAGTTGCCGAGCTTGGTCTTGGTCTGACCTTCGAACTGCGGATCGGTAAGCTTGACCGATATGACTGCGGTAATGCCTTCGCGCACGTCCTCGCCGGCGAGCTTTTCGTCGTCCTTGATAAGATTTTGCTTATGCGCGTAATCGTTTATAACTTTTGTGAGCGCGTTACGGAAACCTACGAGATGCGTACCGCCCTCTTCGGTGTTTATATTATTGGCATAGGAATAAATAAGCTCGTTGTACCCTTCGTTATACTGAATTGCGTACTCGACTTCGCTGTCTTTGTATATCTTTTCGCCGTAAATGACTTCGGGGAACATGGTCTGTTTGTTGCGGTTGAGATACTCGACAAAGTCCTTGATACCGCCGTCGAAACGGAACACGTCGCGCGCCTCTCTGCCCTTGCGGTTGTCTACGAGTTCTATCTCCAAACCCTTGTTCAGATACGCCACTTCGCGAAGGCGCGTGCGAACCGTATCGTAAACGAAATCTATCGTTTCGAAAATCTCCGTGTCGGGGAAGAACGTTACTTTCGTACCCGTTTTGTCGGTCTTGCCCACTTCGGCAAGCGGTTTCATGGGTACGCCGCGGTTGTAGCGTTGGCGGTAGATCTTGCCGTCCTTGTAAACTTCCACGTCCAGCCATTCCGAAAGCGCGTTTACGCACGATACGCCGACGCCGTGCAGACCGCCGGACACCTTATATCCCCCGCCGCCGAACTTGCCGCCGGCATGCAGTTTCGTCAAAACGACTTGAACGGTGGACACTTTCTCTTTGGGGTGTATCTCTACCGGTATGCCGCGACCGTTATCCGTAACGGCGACCGCGCCGTCGCGCGTTATTTCGACAAGTATCTTATCGCAGTATCCGGCAAGCGCCTCGTCGACCGAGTTGTCTACGACCTCCGTAATAAGGTGGTGAAGTCCGTGTTCGTCGGTCGACCCGATATACATACCGGGACGCTTGCGAACGGGTTCGAGTCCTTCCAAGACCTGAATGGAACTCGCGTTGTAATTTCCGTTATCCGCTTTTCTTGCCATAATAACTCCCTGTTTTCGACCGGATTTTTGCAAACGCTTTATGATCGATTATCCCAAACGCCGCCGCTGTAATATTCGCCGCGATCCGGATCTTTTTTGCGCGCCGTGATCTACGCTCGCATTCATTTACGTTTACTTTGATATTGTACCATAATCCGTGCAAAAATGAAAGTGTTTTAGCACAAAAAACACGGTAAAGAATAAATTTATTTTTTTCGGTGCGCCGTCAAACGGCGTCAAATGCCGCTATTTGACACGCGCAGTGATATTCGGCTATTATATCTTTTTTATGTTTTATGGCATACATCGCGATTTTCCGGCATAATGCCATAATGCGCGCTACCGATTTCGACGGTTCGTCAGATATCACATCGTCCGCGATTCTCGCGGTAACGGCGCCGACGGGTCACTGCGCACAAAGCGGCTGGGTGAGTTTTCTTCATATTATCACAACCGTACATGAGTTTTCTCATATAATGATTATATGATTATCGGCAAGCGGATCAAGGAATTGCGTACTGAGAATAAAATCAGTCAAAAGAAACTCGCCGACGCGATCGGCGTCGATAAGCGTGCGATAATTTATTGGGAACAGGAAGTCAACGAGCCGAAAGCGACATATATACGAAATATCGCCGAATACTTCGGCTGTACTACCGATTATCTTCTCGGACTGACCGATTTTTTTTAAGACAACGGATATGCCGAACACATTCGTGCCGATCGGCAACGTAGCGTTATAGATCCTATCGTTTACATGACGGATACTCGCACCGCGTTTATGCGGCTTGCGAGTATTTTTGCGGTATAAAACTTGGGGCGGTGTTTTTTACGGGCTTTGCCGAAAAACAACGTGACGTGCCTTGTCTTTGCTCTGCGCAGAAATTTCGCGTCGGTGACGCAAACATACACGTCCGTCGCTATACCGCTCAACAGCCGTTCGAGCGCGGCGGCGTTTTTGCGCGTATACTTTGTGCCGTCGAGATTGACGGCGACCGGCAGATCGCTTTTTCCCGCCGTTTTTTCGAGAAACGATACTATACGCATTTCCGTGGCGCAAAGCCGTTCGATCTTTTTGTTCGGGTCAAGCCCGAACGAACGTACCGTTTCGACCGTCACGGCGTCCCGGCACAGCGCGCGGCGATATGCAAGATAGTCGATGACCGTGAACTCGGAAAACGGCACATGACCGTAGGCGAAATAATTTCTGCCGTTAGCACTCGCGCAAAACAGCACTTCCACATTATCGAGAACGGTAATGTTCGACTGACCGATAAAATATGCGCGTTTCTGTCGCGCAGAACCCAAGC
>CAJUQF010000007.1:15870-20534 GCA_910588315.1 uncultured Christensenellaceae bacterium
ATAAGTAACCATGCCGCAATTATTGACGGCGCGGCGAAGAATTATACTATTACTATATAATATGTTTACACGTACCGATACAAAAACGATCTCCGTCCGGCGCTAAACTACCTTATTTATGCGTTTTAACTTTCTTTATGCGGTCTGTGACGCCTGTCAACACAGTTCCGGCGGAAGTAAAATATTGTCGTGCGGAAGTCTATCCGCCGAATAATACTTAATAAGCCCGTTCAGAGTCATAGGTCTTATTTCGTGCGTCAGTCCCGCGGCAAAGCCTATCGCGCCGATTATCTCCGAGGCGGACCTGTGTTTTAACAGACGTGCGGCGCTGTCGCCCGCGCTCTTGGACAGTTTTCGACCGCTTGAGTGCAATACGAGCGGGATATGCAAATATTCGGGCTGCGGCAGTCCCAACAGGCGTTGAAGATATATCTGCCGCGGCGTGTCGTGCAACAGATCGGCGCCGCGCACGACTTCCGTTATGCCGTATTCGCCGTCGTCGACCGTGACGGCAAGCTGATACGCATACAGTCCGTCGCTGCGTTTTATTATAAAATCTCCGCAGTCTTTTGCGAGATCTTGTTCACGTCTGCCGAACAGCATATCGTCATAAATTATGCGCTCGTCGGGAACGGCTATCCTGTAAGCCGGTTTTATATTGCGTACTTTTTGCGCGCGTTGCGTTTCGGTCAGTGTTTTGCATGTTCCGGGATAGAGTATGCCGCCGTCGGGCAGGCGTATGACGTCGGCGCCGTGCAACTCGGCGCGCGAACAATAGCACGGATAAATCTGCGACACCTTGCAGAGCGTTTGGAATGCGGCGGCGTATGCTTTTGTGCGTTCGCTTTGATAGACTATAGGCGCGTCGCTTTTCAAGCCGAGAAACTCAAGCGTCTCTATGATGTCCCGAGCGGCGGTACGCGGGCAGCGCAGCGGATCGAGATCTTCTATGCGAACAACGAACTTGCCGCCCTTGCTCTTTGCCGACAGATATGCTATCACGGCGCACAGAATGTTACCGACGTGCATAAACCCGCTCGGCGTCGGCGCAAATCTTCCTATCGTCTCATTGCCGTTCATGCGTATATTATACCATACGAATAATGCAATTTCAATACAATCCTTACTTCTTTTGAAAAAGAAGTAAGCAAGAAAACTTTATGCGTTTTGTTTTGTTTCGGTTATTGCTCAGTCTCTCTATTTGGACTTTTACGTTCGTTTGTCATTACCACGCTTTCGAAAAAGTAGTAAGCAAGAAAATTTTACTTCGATTACTCGATTGCGTATTGATATTTTTCTTTCATTAATTGTTTATTATTTCACTTTACCCCTTTATCCTTTTAAAAAAGTAGTAAGCAAGAATACTTTATGCGTTTTGTCTTGTTTCGGTTATTGCTCGGTCTTTATATTTCCGCTTTTATTATCTTTCAGGCACTTTTTATTTTATAAAACCTCCCGACTCATGTCCGACGTTTTCTTGCTAATTGCTTTACTAAATGCGGAGCGCAAGGGTCTGCGCTCCCTACGAAGATCGTTTCTATAATAACGTTACGGTAAAACAATAATGGCACTATGGAAATATACAAACACTTGCCTATCGTAAAGCATTTACATTGCGTACTTTGTAGGGCAGGCAGACCCTTGCCTGCCGTTGCTTTGTTTATTGCTTTACTACATACGGAGCGCATGGGTCTGCGCTCCCTACGAACGTCGATTCGATTGATATTTTCCATTAAAACATCGTTACGGTTATTTTACGTTTTATTTTCTTTTACCTATCGTAAAGCAATTACAATGTGCAATTCGTAGGGCGGTCAGACCCTTGACCGCCGCTACTTGGATTATTGCTTTGCCATAAGCGGAGCGCAAGAGTCTGCATCCCCTACGAAGATCGGTTCTGTAATTTACAATAGATATATTTCATATACGATATTCGTATACTTCCATTCTATTATAGTTTTACGATAAATTATATACACCGTATATATCAACCGTATTCGATACGAAAAAACCGATAACTTAATCTGTTATCGGTTTTAATCGATATTTTATGTAGCGGGTTTTTCTATCGTCTTTGTTTTTTCTATCGTTTTCGTCCTACTTATCGTCCGCGTGATCGTTTTGCCGGACATTCCGGGTTTTTCGCCCGTAACGGGATTATCCGCGGCGCTTTTTTCCGATTGTTTGAGTTTTTTGGCTGCGGCTTTCGAGCCGAGCTTGGCGGCTTGGCGTATAAATCCCATGCCGGTCGTCTCGCTCTTATCCACGCCCTCGCCGTTCAAAAAGCATACGCCAAGCGAATACATCGCATCCGCGTGCTTCTGCTTTGCCGCTTCCTTGAACCAGAACGCCGCCTGATCCACGTCGCGATCGATCTCGTCGCCCGAGTAATAGAGTTCTCCGAGCGTATTCTGCGCCTCGGCGTCGCCCGCAAGCGCGGATACCGTAATATCGTCGAACCGCGCCCAGAACTCCTTGTCGGCAAGTCTGTCGTTGTATTCCTGTATCAGCGCGTCGTTTGCGTCGCGCAGTTTACGTTCTTCCTCTATGCGCTCTTCGGTAATGCCTATCGTACCGTTATACTCCGCGCGAGCTATCGGATCGGACAAAACCGAATACGCATGCTCAATCTTGTTGAACTTGTTGACAAGTTCTTCGTCGGTCTTGCCGTTGAGCTTTTTGTAAAGCTTGCTATGCGCTTTTTCGATCTCTTCGTCCGTCGCCCATATCAACAGCCCCAACTCGGCATAAAGCGTATTTTTCGCAAGGCGCTTGTCGGCGTGAGTTTTTTTGGTCCATTCCTGAATACGTCTGTCCGCGTCCGACAAAAAGTCCTCGCTCTCGGCGTACTGCTGCCAGCGTTCGTTTTCGGCACGCAGAGCCTCGGTCTCGACGGAAACAGCCGCAAGCTTGCGATTGAGTTCTTCCACCTCTTCCTGCAATTTTTTGCGCTTTTCCTGTTGGAGTTGGAGCTGTGCAGCGTCTTTGAGCGCCGACTGCTTTTTCTCTTGCTCCATTTGTTTAAGCGCGTCCTGTGCCTCGTCGCGCTCCGCCGTTATTTTTTCGTTCTCCGATTCGAGTCGTTCTATATCGGCATTGAACTTTTTGACGTCAACTTGAAGTTTTGCGACTTCGGCTTTGAGCTTGGAATTTTCGGACTTGACCCGACTGTTGAGATTGCTCGTTTCCTGTAATTCCGCTATGCGGTTTTCGAGATCCTTAACGCTGTCCTCGAGTTCTTTTACGCGCTGTTTCTCCTGTGCGATCTCGCGATCGCGATTGAACAGCTCCTGTTCGAGTTCGCGACGGTCTTGCTCGGCGATATTGAGTTTGCGCTTGTAATCGTTAAGAACTTCTAATTCGCGTTTTAATTTTTTATTGTTTTCGAGCGCGAGCCTGAGATTCGCGGACACCTGTGCGAGTTCGGCTTTCGCCTGGGCGCGCGCCTCGTTCATACCCTTTTGGTACGCCTGATTGACGACCGCCTGCATTTGTGCCTGCGCCGCGGCTTGTGCCTGAGCTTGCGCCGCCGCACGCGCACGCGCGATAGTTGCGTCGCGACGAGCCGAAGAACCCGTACCGGACATATTGGGTCTGCTGTTGCGGAACGCCGCCTGACGCGCCGCCGCCTGAGCCTGAGCGCGCTGACGCGCGATTATATCCTCGCGGCTCTGCCCCGCAGCCTGTTCTTTGAGTTTTGCGTCGTACTCGGCGCGCGATTTGGGATCGGATAAAACCGAGTTTGCTTCGTTGATATCGGCAAACTTACTCGCCGCCGTCGCATCGTCGGGATTGACGTCGGGGTGGTACTTTTTCGCAAGCACACGATAACCGGTTTTTATCTCGCTCTCGGTTGCCGTGGGTTTAACGCCTAATATGCGGTAGTAATCTTTCATCGCTGTCTTTTTCCGTATATACTATAGGGTGCAATATATTTTAACATCTCCATGCGAATTTTGTCAAGCGTCGACGACATATTACGTAACACGGCAACGGAAATTTCACATGACAAATAAAATCGATAATATTAATATTGCCCCAACATCTTTCCGTCGCCGAACTTGTCCGCGTGCATTTTTCGCGCCAGATATACGACGGGCGTATCGAGCAGCGACGTAAAAATAAATATGACATAGCTCGAACCGAATATGGACATTAGCGTTACGAAATCATATACTCCGGCAAAAGCGAGTACGGTAAAAAGCAGCGAGTTTATTATCTGGCTTATAAGCGTCGACCCGTTGTTTCTAAGCCACAAAAACCGTTTTTTGTCGCCGAATTTTTTGCTTGTGAAGTTCCACCATTTATGATAAAGCCACACATCGAATAATTGACTTACTACGTAAACGGCGAGCGATGCGGCAATGAGCCGCGGCACGGACGTAAAAATTTCTCTTACCGCCGGCATTATGTAATCGCTTTCGCTCGGAACGAATAGCATCCAGCTTTGACTGACCGCCAGAAAAAACAGCGACGCAAACAAGCCTATAAACACCGCCTTATTCGCGGCACGCTTTCCTTCGCACTCGGATAATATATCGGTAGCAAGAAAAGTCGCGCCGAACAACACGTTGCCGAGCGTTTGTTCCATGCCGAACGCTTTGATCATAATCAACGCTTCGACATTCGCGCATACCGTCGCAAGCGCTGACACGGTATACAGC
>CAJUQF010000007.1:20544-45669 GCA_910588315.1 uncultured Christensenellaceae bacterium
GTATACAGCCCCGCACGCCCGAACAAGCGATACGCAAGCAAGACCGCGCCGTAAATAAGGACTACCGTCGCCAATAACATCGCCTCGTTCATGCGCCCACCCCGAAATCCGTATTGTCGATCAGTATATCCGCACGCGGATTATCCTTATATATAGGGTAAACTTCACGCATAAATACATCGATAACCGCACCGTCCGGTTTAACGGCGGTAGTATTTTCGCACATTATATTAATGCAAACGCGTTCGAAAAATTTCAATCCGAGTTCGATGTCGCGCATCATACTTTCCGCGGTTTGCCCGTTCAATCCGAATAATAAGTTAGCCTCGCTCATGCCCGATGCGATCGTTTCGGGTTCGCGATCGGGTATGCCCTTACGTAATACGTCTTCGCGCATATGATAGTCGAAAGTCTCGACGCCGAGCTTAAATTTGACGCGCACGCCGTCGAAAAACTTTATTATCTCGTCCAATCGACCGCGATACATATAATGTACTTCGAAATGCAGCGTATGTATGCACTTATCCGCACAAACGGACTTTATCAGCGCAAGAGTATTCTTGTCCAATTCGAACACCGATCCGCTGTTTATGACTTCCAATTCGCCGTACTTGCCGGTCACGCGCGACAGCGCTTGCCTATTGATCTCGTAATTGGCTTGCTCGTCCGCCGAGCAATCTAAGTGATAATCGCAAAACACGCACGCCCTATACGCGCACCCGCCGCCGCGCAACAGCACTATCTCGCGCGGACACTTTTCCTTTATCTCCGAGTATCTTTCCATGACAGCTATTTAGCAAACGAAATGCGTTTGTACATAACCATACAAACGCACGTAGTTTTACTATTTGCCTCCCGTAGTTTTGATTTTGCATACGACCGAGAAAACCCGATCCGTACAAGGCAGGATGGTTACGAACTGCCTATTATTAAGTTACCTATATTTTACGCCGACGGCAACCGTTTGTCAATTATTTTTATGCGGCGTCACATCGAATACCGTCATATTATATTTCAACGCGATAAGTCGAACTTTATCGCTGTTTTTTCCTATTAGGGGTACCCCCCCCCTCGCGCAAATCGAAATACTCCGCGGGAGTCATGCCGTACTGCTTTTTGAACGCGCGATAAAAAGTCTGCCTGCTGCTGAACCCGTACTTTTCCGCCTGCTCGTCGAACGAACGGTCGCGGTCGTAATACGTCACCAAAAGTTCCAACCGCCTTTGGTTTATAAAGTCGCGGAAATTCATACCGAGTTCCCTGTGCAAGAGTTCGGACAGATAATTCTTGTTGTACCCGAACTCGCCGGCGAGCGCGCCGAGCGTGATATTTACTTTCGTGTAATTATCGTCGATGTATTGCATACACTTGCTGATAATGTCATAACTTTCGCGCTTTATGCTCGGCTTGCTCGTCCCCACAAACTCCAAGTTATCTATGAATATGTCCAATATCTCGTAGACCTTCAACAAAAGCTTTACCGGCGATTCCGTAAAATACCGTTTGATCGCTAACACAAGCTCGATCATGCGCGCCGCCGCGTCTCCGCGAACGACCGGATCTTTGGGATATGTCTCGCCTATCGCCTGAAACCATGCGTCGAGATAGCGCGGCGGTATCAACATCGCATAGTTTTCCCCGCCGTCCGCAAGCGCGTGCGGCATGCCCGACGCTATCAGCAGCACTTCGCCGTGATTCACCCGTATTTTCTCGCCGCCGAGATCGGCGTCTATATACTCGCCCGTTACGCATTGAAGTTCCAGACTCCTGTGCAAATGTTCCTCCCAATGAAAATTATGCGGGAACATATCTACGTTTTCTATCGGGCGATCACGCCAATATTCATAGTAAGACATACACACCTGAACTTTTAATACAAATCGAATGGTATTTGGTATTGATTTTTGATACACCTATATTATAATAGATAGTGAAGTAAATGTCAACGGGCATTTCGGAGGAAAATATGAAAAAAGTGCGAAGTATTTTTACTGTGCTTATGTTCGTGCTTATTTGTTCCGTGTTGTTTGTTTTCGTCGCTTGCGGCGAAACGGACGGCGACGGCAAATGCACCGAGCATACATACGGCGAATGGACCTTAGTCTCCGCCGGCAACTGCAAAAATCCGAGCGTGGAAAAACGCATATGCAAAAAATGCAAAGCGGAAGAAACGCGCGACGGCGAAAAAGACCCGAACGTTCATTTTCAATGGACGGAATGGGAATGCGACATGGAGGCTACGTGCGAGGACGATGGACACGAGTTCCGTATATGTCTCGGATGTAACGAAACGGAAGAAAACATCATTCCGAAAGACGACTCGAAACACGTGTTCGGCGTATGGACCGTTACAAAAGCCGCGACCTGTTCCAAACAGGGCGAGCGCGTACACACGTGTACTCTTTGCAACACGGACGTTACAGAGAAAACTCCGCTCGACGACACAAACCACCGTTTCGTGTCCGACGGCTCCACGCCTTCCACCTGCTCGACTCACGGCACAAACAACTCGATTTGTGCGGACTGCGGCAAAACCGACTTCTCCCCGCTGCCGTTCGACACGCACTTTCATTCTTCGCCGTTTGTAAACGGCGTATGCCCCGACTGCGGCGGCATGCTCGATTCGGATATAAAACTCGACAACGAGACGGGCAAACTCAAAGCGATCTATTCGAAGTTCTTCGAAGGCGACTTCAAAGTACAGTACGAATTCTACACCAAAGCCGGTCAGCTCGAACCGCAATGGGATAACTTTCTCTTCGAAATAGCGCCTGCAATAAATCTTGCCGGTACGCTCAACAAATCGGACGTGGGGCTTATACAGCTCATTCCCTATCCGAGAGGACGCAACCACTTCACATGGAACAGCCTGTGGTGGAACGTGTACCCCATCAATGTCGACTCGACCTGGTTCTTCGACGAGAACGGTACCGATCTCATTTATGAAACATGCGTTCAAAAAGGTATAGACGTCATAGCGACGTTCGAGCGCGTCGGCGATTATTTAAGCGTAAAGTACGTTATGACCGTCGAAATGAACGGCAAAAATTACGACTGCGTGGTGACGACCGACCTTACATATCCCGGTATCGAAAAATTCTATATAGGTCTTTCCGGCGAAGAATGTACCGTCGATCTCAAACAGGTCACTCTTTTAAAGGGCGCGATAGCAAGCGAACGGGTCGAGCCGGAAGAAGGCAAAGCGCTTATCGATTCGCCCGTCGTGTTTGACAATAGCGGCGTAAAGAATGCGAACGGTCTCGACTACACGTTTACCGGCGACTTTGATATCGAATACGACCTTACGCTTGCCGGAGACGACGTAAACGATTGGTACAGCTGGATACTCTACATGTTCGCCGACAGCAATGATCTGACCGTAGCCGAGGGACACAAACTGTACTACAGCGCAACCGCCAACAGCAGCTATCCCGAACCTTACGCGCCGACATTCGTGCGTCCCGTCGACGAAGACGGCAAGCCCGTAAACAACGGCAACTATCAGTTCCGTCACGATCTCGGCGATCTTGCGTCTAATCTCAAGGACAGCAAAGCCAAGCTCCGCATAGTGCGCAAGGGCGGACAGATCAACGTTTACGGATATGGCTATAAAAACACAGACGATATATTCGTCTACTATCTCGACGCAGTAAAACAACAAACATACTCCGGCAAGCTCACGATACGCATAACCGGCGAAAAGTGCAATGTGACCGTTACCGGCGCAACGCTTTACTGCGGCACGGCGACTCAACCCAACGGACAGTGCATAAAGCACGATCTTACGGAGTGGGATATAACCGAAGCGGACAGATGCAAACCCGGTCACAAAGAGCGCGAATGCAAGGACTGCGACTACTCCGAGTCCGAAATCCTTCCCGCCGTTGCAGACCACGATTACGGCGATTGGGTCAAAGAATACGATCCCGTCTGCGGCACGCCCGGCAGAGAAAAACAAGTTTGCTCGGTCTGCAAAGACGAACAATACCGCGATATCCCGGCAACGGGTGTTCACTCGTTCGGCGAGTGGACGGTAACGAAACAAGCGACCTGCACGGATGACGGCGAAGAGCGGCGCGACTGCGAACTCTGCGACCACTTCGAAACGCGCGTCATCGACGCGACGGGACATTCGTACGGCGCATGGGATACCACCGATGCGACGTGTATCGCCGCCGGCGAACGGCACAGAACGTGTTCCGTGTGCGACGACGTCGAAAGCGAAAAACTCCCGAAAGATCTTTACGCACACAGCGGCATGACTAACGGCATCTGCCCCGACTGCCACGGCATACTCACCGCACAAAAGGATATCGATAACACGGCAGGCAAAAAACTCGTCTCCGACGAGATCTATCTCGGCGGCGACTTCGAGATAGTGTACACATTTAAAAACAACTTTGTCGGCACGGATAAGTCTTGGGATAATTTCATTATGTCCATAGATCAAGCCGAATACGTAAACGGCAAGATAATTCACCCGAGCGTTCGCAACAAAGCCGGCGACGCGCACGGCGAATTCGATATGGTCCCGTTCATGACCAACAACGACGCCGCCGGTCACTTCGGCCTGTTTTGGAACAAATTCGGCAACAGCGTCGACATGACCTGGTTCAAAGGTCCGAATGGCGAAGCGGTTTCCTTCCAGGACGCTATGGCGGCAAGCCCGAACGTAGTGGCAAACATAAAGAAAACAGACAACAAAGTTACGGCGACGTTCACTATGATCGCCAATGTCAACGGCACGATCGCGACTTGCACGGTAACGTATCATATCTATGTGGGCGCGGCGAACAAAATTTGGCTGTCGCTGTCCGGCGAAGAATGCGTGCTTAACGTCAGTCAGATAAAACTGCTCGCCGGCGAGATACTGCCCGCGACTTCGACCGAGCAGGGAACGAGCGTTCTCGATACACCCGCGCAGCTTGCCAATGCCAACAAGAACGACCAAGGCCTCAATATCACGTTCGATGAAGGCGACTTCGATTTCGAGTATCGTTACGAATCCGCCGAAAACCCCGGCAAGGGCGATTGGGACAACTGGCTGTTCTACATGTTCAAGGATAACGACGACTTTGCCATCGACGGCAACAACGGACACAAGCTTTACTGGTCTATGACGGTAAACGGCGCAGAACCGGAAGCGAGCGCTACCGTTTTCCAGAACGTCAACTGGTGTTGCTTCAATAAACGCGACTACGACAGTTTCGCCGCGCAGGTCATAAAACACTGCACGTTCAATATCCGCGTAGCGCGCAGGAACGGCTACATCTCGGTAATAGGCGACGGCTGGCTGGACGGCGAGAACACTCCGTTCGTACAGTGGGCGTACAATACGTATACAATAACTTACAACGGCATGCTCACGATCCGGCTCACATCGCAAAAGAGTACGCTCACGGTAAACGACGTTATAGTTTATTCCGGTTCCCCTATCGGTATCAACGTCGCCGTAGCAAACGGCATGTGCGTCTCGCACGCACTCGGCGAGTGGAACGTAACTCCCGCCGACAGATGTATCCCCGGACATAAGGAACGCGCATGCAACAAATGCTCCTACTCCGAGTCCGAAGTAATACCCGGCGGCGAGCATACTTACGGCGAATGGACTACGGATATCGAGCCCGTCTGTGGTACGCCCGGCAATAAGCACAGGACCTGCTCGGTATGCAACAACACCGAAGAGCAAGAGATCCCCGCGACGGGAACTCACACCTACGGCGAGTGGACGGGTACTGCGGCTAACTGCATGGAGGCCGGCGAGAGATCACGCACCTGTTCGGGCTGCGGCAACATACAGAACGAAACTCTCCCCGTAGACGTTTACACTCACAGATCGGCGCTCGACAGTAACGGCGTTTGCCCCGACTGTCACGGTATGCTCACTGCGGCGCGCGTCGTAGACAACACGGCGGGCAAAGCGCTCGACACATACGGTCACTACTTTAACGACGACTTCGATCTCACATTCGAATTCGACGGTAGAGCGGGCAGCAACAGCGAATGGCATAACTTTATTATGAAGTTGGCGCCGGCATACTACGCCGACGGACAAATAAGACAATCCCCAGTCGGTCGCATCATGCTGTTGCCGTTCCCCAAAAATCGCGATCATTACTGCGGTCCCGAAACCGGCGGCTTATGGTGGAAAACTTACGGCATTACCGTCAATACGACAGGGTTCTACGATAAAGATCACGTCGATCTCGGATATGCGGCAAGCGTTCAGAAAGGCTTTAAAGCCGTGGTGACGCTAAAACGCATGGGCGACAACGTCGACGTCCGCATGGTAATGACTATCGACCATAACGGCGAAGCCGTCGACTGCGTAGTCACGACAACACTCGCCTACCCCGGCGTGGAAAATCTGTACGTCGGTATCACCGGTGAAAGCAGCAGTCTTACTTTAAATCAATTCAAAATAAACGACGGCGCATTCGCGCCGAGCGCGGAAGTCGCGACAGGCACGCAAATACTCGAAAGTCCGGTCGAACTTAATAACTCGGGCGTAAAAAATCAAGCGGCGCTCAACTATGCGTTCGACGGAGATTTCGACGTAATGTACGATCTCGATCTTAAAGGCGACGACGTCAACGATTGGCACAGCTGGATACTGTATATGTTCAAGGACAGCGACGACTTTACGATCGACGGCAACAACGGACATAAACTGTTCTTCTGCGGCACGGCAAACGGCAACTATTCGGAAGGTTCGGTCCCCACAATGAAAAAAGCATATAACAGCGAGAATAAACAAGAAAACTATAACTTCCGTATCGATTCCGGCAATTTTGCGGCTAACCTTCAAAACAGCAAAGTCAAGTTGCGTATCGTTCGCAAAAACGGACAAATAAATATTTACGGATACGGTTATAAAGAGGACGGCACGGAGATCGTACAGTATGTAGATTCTCTCAACGTAAACTACACCGGCACGCTCACCTTGCGCATGACGGCGGAACTGTGCGTTTGTACCGTGACCGGACTCACCGTCTACAACGGCACGCCTACGCTTATTGCGTAATTTACTCCTACGATAACCGCAAAACAACTACCGAGCGTCGCGGCTCGCTTTACGGACGACGCTTATAACTAAAATACATAGAGGTATACATGAAAAAAGGACTAAAAAAGAAGTTGACGGGAACACTTCTCGCATCACTGATCGTGTTTTCGGGCGCAATGCCCGCGGCGTATGCGGAACCCGTTTCGAAACCGAACAAGATATCCGGCAATGCCGAGATAGCACAGCACATTGCGGAAGAAGGCACGGTCCTTCTCAAAAACGATTACAATGCCCTGCCGCTCAAAAAGAGCGACAACGTCGCAGGGCTTGGCTCGGCGCAAGACGTAGCGCAGATCTTCGGCGGCGGCGGATCGGGTTGGGTCAATGCAATAGATACCACTTCGTACCGTCAAGGTCTCGAGAACGCCGCCAAAAACGGGTACATAAAATCGTACAGGGCTATAGGCAGTGCGGCGGACGGCGGAGCGTACAGCAAAGTGATATACTTCGTCGGGCGCAGTACCACCGAAGGCGAGGATCTAAAACCCAATCAATACTATCTCGACGAAATCGTCAAAAACGATATTACGGCGCTCGTATCGGCGTACGGTAAAGAAAAAGTTATCGTGGTACTCAACGTCGGTACGGTATGCGACACCACATGGCTTATCGAAAAAGACGTCGCGGCGATAGTTTGCGGCTACTACGGCGGCGAACAGGCAGGCGCGGCGCTCGCCAACATTCTGACGGGTACGGTAAATCCATCGGGCAAGACCGTCGATACTTGGGCAAAAAGTTACGATTATTATCCTTCCTCAGACGCAAGCGGTATCGGTACGTTCGCAGGTGACCGCAATACTTATTACACCGAGGATGTTTACGTCGGGTACCGCTATTTTCAAACTTTCGATCCCGATTACGAAAAGGTCAATTACGAGTTCGGCTACGGACTGTCGTATACCAAGTTCCGAATGGATAACTACACGTTCGCGTACAAGGACGGGATGTTCTCGGTTTCGGCGGATATTACCAATATCGGCGTCTACCCCGGAAAAGAAGTTATGCAGGTGTATTTCGAAGCGCCCAAAGGCATTATGGGCGCGCCTGCCGCGGAACTTGCCGGTTTTGCCAAGACCGATCTGCTTAAACCCGGCGAATCGCAGACGCTCAGCATCACGTTTGCAGAAACGGAGTTTGCGCGCTACGACGATCTCGGCAAGATAAAATCCGACAGCTGGGTCATCGAAAAAGGCGATTATATATTGCACGTAGGCAATTCCATAAAGAACGCTTATTCCAATACCGCAAGCTATACGCACAGCGTAAAAGATAACACCGTCATCGAGACGACTTCGCACCTTCGCGATACTACGTTGAGTAAACGCCTGCTCTCCGACGGCACATACGAAAAGCTCGGCGCGTCCGAATCGCTCACGCCCGTATATACCGTACCCGCCGCCGGCTCCGTAGTCGTTCAGGCGGAAGACTACGTTTCGCGCGTCGGCAGCGCCACCAGCGAAAGCTATTTCGTCGGTACGGACGACGGCATAGGTCTCGGAAATCTCAATTTGACCGGGACTCGGCTCGCCTACGATCTTCACGTCGAAAAAGCCGGTACGTACCGTATGAATTTCAACTTCTCCGCCGCATGGGACGGGCAGACCGACATGTTCCGTGTTTACGCAAACGGCACGCCGCAACCCAACGTCGTGGTCAGCATGAACAAAACCCATACCGATACGGACGGACTGTGGCACACCTACACCCATCTCAAATCGGATAGCTGGACGATCGATCTGCCCGCCGGCGACGTAAAACTCGAATTCGTCGCCAACGGCTTGAAGATGATGAACTTCGACAGCTTTACCATTTACAACAACGACGTCTCGCCTACCGAGACGACGCTCGTTCAGGCGGAAACGTTCACGGCTTCGTCCGGCGGCGTCACCGTCTTTCCGGACGGTACGGCTACGCAAAACTCAAACAAGGCAGGCAGCACGTACGAATATAAACTCAACGTCGAAAAAGCCGGCGCTTATTATCTCTCGCTATTTGCGTCCAATGTAACGGGCGCCAGCGACGATGCGATCGCGGTAACCGTAAATGATGTTCCTTCCGATGCCAAGATAGCGCTGATGCGCACGGCGGCGGACGGCAACGTGTTAAAAAGCAACTACTTCACGTTCAAAGACAGCGCTCCCGCGGCTATCGAACTGCCGCAAGGCGAAGTTACGCTCAAGTTTACAACAAAGAATACGGCGCTCTGCAGTTTCGACAGTTTCAAACTCATTCCCGAAGCTTTGTACACGCCGGGCAGCAACGATTACGTAGACAATACCGACGATTTCGAGTACATAACCGACATGAGCGGCAAAACGCTCGACACGTTCGTTACTTACGACGACGTCTATGCCGACCACGATAAAGTCGATGATTTCGTTTCGCAGATGTCGATAGCGGAGCTAACTCGGCTTACCGGACTCGACGGGGATATGAACGATGCACAGACAGGCACCGGCGGCGTCGGCGGCATGCACCTCAGCAGTAAATACAAGATCCCGTTCGCCAATACGTCGGACGGACCCGCAGGCATCAGATACGTCAATAATCAGCTTTACTCCACATGGTTCCCGTGCATGACGCTGCTCGCGTCCACTTGGAATACCGAGCTTGCCTATTCGTTCGGCGAAGGCGTAGCGCTCGAAGCCATGCTCGGCGGCGTCAACGTTTGGCTCGCGCCCGGCGTGAATATCCACCGCAACCCGCTTTGCGGCAGAAACTTCGAATATTTCTCCGAGGATCCGCTCATCGCCGGAACGTTCGCCGCCGAAATAACCAAAGCGTCGCAAAGCTACGGCGTATCCGTGTGCGTCAAGCATTACGCCGCCAACAACCAGGAAACCAACCGTTTTTCCAACAACTCGTCCGTATCGGCAAGAGCGCTGCGCGAGATATATCTCAAACCGTTCGAAATAGTAGTCAAAAACGCCGATCCTTTCTCTATAATGAGCTGTTACAACCGCATCAACGGCGAATACGGCGCATCGTCGTACGATCTTATCACGGACGTGCTTCGCACCGATTGGGGCTTTGACGGCGCGGTATTCTCCGACTGGAGCGCAAGCATGACTCATATCTCGCTCATCAAAAGCGGCAATACGTTCAAGAGCAACAATCCGCAGTACGACGAACTCGTAAAAGCATACCAAAGCGGCGTACTGTCGCGCGAAGATCTCGAGCGCAATGCCAAAGACTGTATACTCTTCCTTATTAAGTCCAATGCGCGCGGGCAGAAAACCACTATTCTCGATCACGAGTACGTCAACGAACTCGGCGACGCCAATATAACCAAAACCGTAAACGTCGAAAACGGCAAGATTGCATTTATCAAGTTCAGCGTGACAAAAGCGGGTTATTATAGGTTCGATACCCTTTCCGCAAACGGTACGATCAAAGCGCATTCGGGCAGTTTCGAGCTTAAAGACGATGAACCCGTATTCCTGTCAGTCGGCACGCACGAGCTTGCCGTGGAATACGACGGCACTACGATCGGCGCGATCGGCGTCAAAAAGACCGCCGACCCCACGCCGCCTACCGATCCGGAAGATCCCGACGATAAACCGAGCGGACCTAACAATAATAAATCGGACGGCGACGGATTGTCGGGCGGCGCGATCGCAGGCATAGCCATAGGCTCTGTTGCGGCGGTAGCGCTCGTAGGCGCGGGAACGTTCTTGGCGACAAAAAAACGCAAAACGAAAAAATCTTCCGGATCGGAAGAGACCGCGACGGTTGATCCGGAAACGAAAGACAACGAGTAGTATATTGATTTTCTCTCCGTAAAAAAACAACAGCGCCCCAAAAGTCATAAAAGCTTTTGGAGCGCTGTTGTTTTTACGATTTTATCTTCAATCCGTTTAAATAGGATTTTGTTTCGGCGGTGATCCTATACGATTCGCGTGCTTTTTGTATGGCTTTGTTATGCACGAACTTGGGAAACGTCCGCATCTCGAACAGTGGCAATGTTTTATCGTAAAACTTGACGAGACACTCGGCGAGCAGCCATGCCGCAGCCATATCGACATAGTATTCGCCGAACTCCACGTTATTTGCAAGCGTATCCAAAACCTTATCTATATATTCTTCGGTCAGGAAGCAGTCGAGCATGAGAATTATATAAAACCGTTTGATATATTCGCCGCGCCCGGTGAGCGTGTAACGAAAATCGTTCCACAGCGTCTGCCTGTCCGCCCAGCGCAGTAACGGCGCCGTACAGTCTACGTGCGCCCAAGATCCGAACAAAGGTATCAACCGCGATAAATACTCGCGGGTCTGCGAATAATCGCCGCGCCGCGCCGCAAGGCATCCGGCAAACATTACGGACTCGTATGTATGCTCGCGCTCGTCGAAAAATCCGTTCAAAACGGATTCGCGACAGGCTATCGGGACTTTTTTCGCAAGCGCCTTTATAACCGGCATGCGTACCCCGATCGTCTTATATATACTGTTTGCTATCGGCGCATTGAAATCGTTATATTTCTCGTCTACCGAATTATACAGTTCGGCGATACACTGTTCGTATGTTTCGTACATAATTTACTCCTCATGTTTCATCGCCTAATCGGTCGAGAGATATTTCAAAAGCGACTTGACGTTATCGAAAACTATTATCGGGCTGCGCACGGCGCTGAACGTACCGCCGAACTTTTCGAACCCGTCCTTTACGTCCTTGACGTCCGAGAACTCTATCTTCGCGCCCGAACGCAAAAGAGTAACGGTCGTTGCATTGATTTCCGCGGCGAGATTTTTTATAAGTCCGACGTTTGCGAGATTTTTTATTTCCGAAGGTACGGACTCGTATGAATCTTTCAGTCCGGCGAGCAGTTCGTCTCGCTCGCGTTCCGACTTCAAACCGGAAATACGCTTATACAGTTCGACGCGCACGGTGCCGTCGCAGTAATCCTTCGGTATAATCGCCGTAAAGTCCACCTTCATGACCGGGTCTTTGCGCGCGCGCACGGTCTGACCTTTTATCTCCGCCACAGCTTCGTTCAACAGCTTGCAATACATATTATAGCCGACGCTCACCATATGCCCGTGCTGTTCCGCGCCGAATACGTTGCCGACGCCGCGGATACGCATATCCTGTTCTGCGATCTTGACGCCGCTTCCGAGCTCGGTATAGCGCGACACGGCTTCCAGTCTTTCGAGCGCCGCGCCGGCAAGCCGACTTTCGTTGCTGTAAGTAAAATAAACCTGCGCCACCCTGTCGGACCGTCCCACTCTGCCTTTTAGCTGGTACATCTGACTGAGTCCCATATTCTCCGCGCCGAAAACTATCATGGTATTGGCGTTGGGAATATCGATGCCGTTTTCTATGATCGTCGTCGCGACGAGAACGTCGGCTTTTTGCGCCGCGAAATCTTCCACCGCCGCGTTCATGAGACGCTTGTCCATTTGACCGTGAGCGTGCGTGAACCGAACTTCGGGCATGAGCGAACGCAATCGCGCCGTGTAATCGGCTATGCCGCCGCCCTTTGCGCCGCCGTTCACATAATTGTACACGATAAACACCTGTCCGCCGCGCGCGACTTCGCGCGTGACCGCGTCGACGCACAGCGCGTCCGAATACTCCGTAACGTAGACTTGCGCCGGAAGTCTGCCCGTCGGCGGCGTTTCCAGCATGCTCACGTCGCGTATTCCCGACATAGCCATGTGCAAAGTCCGTGGAATGGGCGTCGCGGACAGCGTAAGCACGTTTATATCGTTTTTCAGATTCTTTATTTTTTCCTTGTCCGACACGCCGAACTTCTGCTCCTCGTCGAGAATGAGCAGTTCCAGGTTTTTGAACTTTACGGAACTTCCGAGCAGTTTATGCGTGCCGCACACAATATCGACCGAGCCGTCCTGTAAACCCTTGAGCGTCTTTGCCGTATCCGGTTCGGCACGTGACAACGCCGCGACGTTTACGCCGAACCTGTCCATGCGTCGCCTCGTCGTGTTGTAATGCTGGTGACAAAGCACGGTCGTCGGCGACATGAAAGCTACCTGTCCGCCCTGCGAAATAACTTTGAACGCGACGCGCAGCGCGACTTCGGTCTTGCCGAAGCCCACGTCGCCGCAGATAAGCCTGTCCATTATTTTGCCGCTCGTAAGATCGTTGAAACACGCGTCTATCGCCGAGAGCTGATCGGGCGTTTCCTTGTACGGGAAATCGGACGCGAACTCGTCTTCGATCTCGCTGTCGGTGCCGTACTTTTTGCCGCGCACGCTTTCGCGACGCGCATACAACGCCAGAAGATCGAACGCCATGGCTTTCAATCTCGACTTGACCTTTGACTTGACGCGTTCGAACTCCGCACCGCCTATCTTACTCAGCTTGGGCGGCGTGTCCGAAAAATCGTACTTGCTCAGCCGCGTCATGTTCTCGACGGGAACGTACAGCGTATCGCCGCCGGCGTATCTTACCGTTATGTAATCACGCTCGTAATCGCCGTAATCCACCGCGCCCACCGCTTCGCAAATACCTATGCCGTGCGTTTCGTGCACGACGTAATCGCCGGGCTTGGGCAGTTCCGCCATGCCGGTACGCTTTACGGTGGCAAACGGATCGCGTTTCCTCCCGACGTTTCGCATGCCGATAACGACGGTATTTTGTTCGAAAAACATGCCGCCGTCGGCAGTGGGATCTATATACTCGACGCCGAAACACTCGGCGCTGTCAAGCCCGTCTTTTATCTCGGCGGCGATGACCACCTTGAATCCGCGCGACTGCCACGTCCCTATATCTTCCGTCAAGCGCTGAAAATTCCGACCGTACATCGGAATATCCAAGCTCTTGAATTTATAGACTCTGTCAGGCGAAAAAAATCTGTTGTTGCTGTCGACCGCATGGAAACACAACGTGCATTTATGCGTCGGCGGCACCGACACGAGATTATCGACCGCGCACATCGGCGCTTCGCCGGCATCGATGAGCCTTTTGGCGCGCGAGCTGTGTTCGCGAAACGCAAACACGCAGCCGTCGTAAACGCTTTTGGCGTCCTCGATTATCATAGGCATGTCGCAAAATTTATCGAGCGTGGTATGCGCGAAAAGCGGAAGTACGGTCTGTTCGCCGTCGCGATCGCCGACCGTCAGCCGCTCCGCCATTCTGTGTTCTATAGGCACGCCAGCGATCTTGCGCTTTTCGCCGGCGCGCAGCAAGGCGTCTATCGCGACGCTTTTATCTTCGGAAACGATCTCCGACGCGGGGTATGCAATAAAGCTATCCAGCTTTTCGCCGGCGGATCTGCTTTCTATATCGAGAGAACGCACGCTGTCGCATTCGAAACCGAAAAATTCCATGCGCGCGGCTTCGCCGCCCGGCGCGCAAACGTCAACGATATCGCCGCGTATCGAAAACTGTCCCGGCTCGTCCACATGTCCCACTCGGGCATACCCGGACACGGTAAGTCTTTTCGCAACTTCGTCCGTTCTTATCTTTTGTCCCACCCTGAATTCGAGCGCCGCTTCGGTTATTCTCTCGCGGGGCGGAACGATCTGCATGAGCGCCTCTGCGGTAGTTACAACTACCTTGCACTTGCCGCTCGCAATATTGTACAATACGCGCGCACGATCCGACCTGTCCGCACCCGAAATCAATAATACGTTGTTTTTTGGCAACAGCAGTTCGGCGGACGGATAGTGCATAGAAAACTCTACGAACGCCGCACGCGCCGACACGACGTCCGCGCATACATACAAAAACGAATCGAGCGCACAACAAAAGAGTCGGACATCGGACTGCGTAAGTCCGAACACCGACGTTCTTTTTCCTTCTCTCACCGCGGCGAGCGTTTCGCCCGTCTTGCCGCCGAAAGAATTTATTATTTGCCCAATATCACGCATCTGTCTCCAACGAGTAACGTCTTGCCGAAAAGCGCATGCCGCCCGTTTCGTCAACGATTCAGCTCACCGTAACGGTAAGGTCACGCCACTCTTTGTTTTCTATCCAATCGCACACGAAATCGCAAGCAAGCGCGCAAGCCCCGTCGAGTATCGGGCGATCGAGATCGGAAAATCTCGAAAGCACATAATCTGCGAGCGCCATGTAGTTCGGCTTCAATCCGATGCCTATCCTGACACGCGCAAACTCCGTCGATCCGAGTTTGTTCACTATATCGCGCATGCCGTTGTGCGTTCCCGCCGATCCGCTCGGTCGCGCCCGCACGACGCCCTTTTTTATCTCGATGTCATCGTATACGACGAGAATATCGCTCGGCTCGATCTTGTAATATCGCGAAAGCGCGGATACCGCATTGCCGGACAGATTCATATAGGTCTGCGGCTTGGCAAACAGCACTCTCTGCCCTGCGATACGCGCGTCCGAAACTTCCGCCTCGCACTTTTTATCGAAACAAAACTCGGGCAAACAAAGACGCGCCGCAAGACGGTCCAGCGCGCAAAATCCGATGTTATGATATGTGTTTCGGTAATCGCCGCCCGGATTACCCAAGCCGACTACGAGTTTCACGGATCAGTCGATAACGGCGTTAAGTTTTTCGACAAGCTCGTTGACGTCGTTGCCGTGCGCCATAGCCGCTTCTTCGACCGTCTCGCCGCGCGAAATGGGGCAACCGAGACAGTGCATGCCCATATCGAAAAACACCTGCGCCACTTTTTCGTTCTCGGGCGAAAGGCACAACACATCATAAATAGTCATATCGGGCGTAACTTTGTTTGCCATAATTTATCTCCTCGATCTCGGTCGAACATCGGTTCGTACCGTCGCCGTATCGGCGTGTATTTCAGTATACCACTTACGGTTATTTTTTGTCAAGCGCATGCGATTTATTACCGAACGACTTATCTGCGACGCGTTTCAACTGTGCGTAAAAATCGCCGTAAGACGTTTCGTCGGACACCGTGTTTTCTTCGGCCGCCGCTTTCAGTAAGCACGGCGCATCGGCAAAACTCTGAACGGGAACAAAAACGTACATCGGCGTCCACTCGCAGCCGCGCGGCGGTTTGCCTACGGTATAATATCCGTGATCGGTGAACATCATGTAATCCAGCAACTTGACCCCGATCGCAAAAAGCCCGGTATTGAGCTTGGCGACAAATTCCGAGATACCGAAAGAATTCGGAAAAAAGCCGCTGTCGCGCCGCGCAATAAGCACATATTTCGCGCCGACCGACAATGCGGTCGTAACGACGGTACGCGGCGTCAACCGTTTTTCGTCAAGCAGTTCAATGGATATTAGTTTGAAATTCCCGCCGAGATAAGCAACGTATATGCCGTATGTCTCCGAACCGAGAAACATCGACATAAAGAATTCCGCCGCGCTCCTTCTGTCCGATATCCTTATATCCGCACAGCACGAATCTATGCAGATATATAATAATCTCGGCAATAATTCGATCGCTTGTTTGGTAATATTCGGGATAGAAACAAGCTCGCCTTCCGTCGCACGCAACACGCCGAATGCCGACCCGAATTTATCTATCAACTTATGCGCGGTAACGTTGGTATCCTTTTGCGGAATGAAAAACGACAGCAAATATTCGATCAACTCGATCTCGCTGAACCCGTCAAGATCGACGTCGCGTTTTGCGGATTCTCTCATTCTCAGCCTATGTCCGGAATGCACGGGAACGTCTTTACGTATGGTGCGATTCATACCGTTTACGCGCGAGATAGTTTCGCGTATACTATCGCCGTTAACATCCGAATCTTCGGCGGCAAGCGTCGCAGCGAGTTCGCTGTCGAATATGCATGCGCCGGGCTTATTCTCATTCTTCGGTGTGGAGTCTGCCAAATATTCCGTCGCTCCGACTATCCGTTTTTCGAGCGCGGCTATTGCTTTATCCCTATATTCGTTGTTGTTTTTACCGTCACCGTCCATGCGAAAATTATATCATAAACCGCCGAGCCTTTCAACCTTTTGCAAACGATTACATACTATCGTATTTTCGTAAAAAGCGAATAAACATGCGATATTTCGACAAAATATGATAGAGGAGGAAAATCAAATGGATAAGTTGACTTCGGGCAAGATCGCGCCCAAGACCGGCGAGTATAACATTGTCTCCGAAAAAGGCAAGGTCGTCGGCACTGTCAGCGTCAAGAAAGGCAACAGAATGCCCCCGACGCGCCACGCAAACAGCCATTTCGAGTACGGCGAATAATTCGCGCTCGAAACTACGTACGCAAAACCCCCACACGACAAATGCGGGGGTTTTGCGATTTTATTCCACGCTCTTCAACGCCTCTACCATGGATATCTTTTTTATCTTGGTATTGAACATGAGCGTAGCTACGAGAGAAAATACGAAGGTCAAAAGCATACAGCCGATCGCCACATACCAGCTCAAAAATCCGGATATAAACACATTGAACGACGATGCGAGCGCAACGAGCCACACCATAAGTCCGTAACCGAGCGGCAGACCCAAAATACACCCGAGCAGCGTTATGACCATATTTTCCGCTATCAACATATCAGCGGTCTCGCGCGATTTATATCCGAGTACCATAAGCGTCGCTATCTCGCGCGTGCGCTCTTTAAGATTGGTCGCCGTGATATTATAAATTACCGCAACGGCAAGTACAGCCGCTCCTATCGCAAACAAGATCACGGCATAGTCGAGCATGGACATCTTATCTTCGAGCGCCTCGTACGTTTCGGCAAACGACCGCACGTCGCGCACTTCGTCGTAACCGGATATTGTCTCCGTAGCGGTTTTCAAGCTCGTCCCGCTCTTTACTTTGGCATATGCGGTATCGGCATACAATCCGACCCCGTTGCGCCTGAACATCTCATATCCGCAATACACCTTTTGCTCGAAATATTCGTAAACTATATCGGTTATTTCGACTTCGAACTCGACGGCACGGTTGTCAAGCGAATACCCGCTCACTTTTATCTTGTCTCCGGCTTTTACTCCGAGCTTATCCGCAAGCGCGGTGGGGATCGCAAAAGTATCGTCTTTTATATTCAGCCTGCGTTTGCCCTTGAGATCGGAAAACAAACGCACACTTCCATAGTCCGCATATTTGATCTTTTGCGCGTCGGCTTGCGTCGGTAAAGCCATAACTGTCATGTCCGCCGTTTTCCCGCCGTACTCGAACCTGCCGGAAAATGCCGGCACGAACGTCAGTTTATCCATATACTCCGCGCCCGACTGCCCGGATATCTCGTCGAAATCGAACGTTTCCAAATCGACGGCGCCCTCGAGCGCTACCGTCAAGTCGTATCCTGCCGATGCGTCGTATCGCGCGAACGAAAACGCCATGTTGTCCTTCAGTCCGACAAGCCCTATCAGCAATGCCAAACATCCTACTATTCCGACGGACGAAAGCAGCATTCTTATCTTGTGCAGGAACATATTGCGCAAATTCATTTTTGCGCCGAATCCGAGCCGCCGCCACAGCCAACTCCAACGTTCGGCGAGTATGCGCCGCGTCTTTTTCGGGGGCTTGGGGCGCATTGCTTGCGCCGGGTTTGATTTGAGCGTGTGATGACACGATACGAACGCGGCAAGACACGCAAGCGCGGCCGCCACGGCGATGCCGAGTATAAGAAATAAAACGCTCACGTGCTGCGGTGTGGGCGGCATAACGAACTGCTTGGCATATAGCGTGTTCACAAGCAACGGTACGAGCGTTATGCCGAGAATACCGCCGACTACAGCGCCGAGCAAGCTCGCGAACAATGCGTAGAAAATATACGAAAAATAAACGTTCCCCTTACTCACGCCGAGCGCCTGTATAACGCCTATTTGCATACGCTGATTGTCAACCGTTTTCGACAGCGATATAACTGTTATCGCCGCGGCAACGGCAAAAAAGATTATAGGCAATACCCCGGCAAGCGCGGCTATGGTGTCGTTTATACTGTCGAATGCCGTGACAGCCGGAAAATTATCGCGTTCGAGCGAATACATAAAAAGCCCTGCCGCCTCGTGCGGATCGGCGAATATCGCTTTAACGTCGTCCATACTCGATATCGAATATTTACCGAAAATTTCTTCGTACTCGGCGTTTTTGCCTATTACCTTTATCCCGTTATATACGGTAACGGACGACGCGATCGATTTTATCGGCAGCGGCGATATTTCGGCGGGCAAAACTATCACGGCATCGTCCGTGAACAGCTCGATGGCAGAACGATCGACATATGCCATAATAAACTCGTCGGGCAACGCCGCCGTGTTGCGTATATTTACCTTATATATAATGTCCGGCGAATGATATATGCCGCATACCGTAAAATCGTAATGCACGTTCTCGGTGGAAACCGTGTACTGCGGCGTTTGTCCGCCGGCGCCGAGTTCGCTCATTACGATATTTATACTTTTTACCGTAGCTATATCGAACGACAACACGTCCCCCACTTTCACGCCGCGTTCATCTGCGGCGACCGAATCGATTATGATCTCGTTTTGTCCGGTCAAAGGCAATCTGCCTTTTACCATGTACGGTTCGTCGATACCTTTCGTCAGCGTGGTTATCGTCACGTCTGTTCTCACCCCGCCGAGTTTGGTCTGCGTATAAAACGTATTATATCCCGCCGCGACGTCGATACCGTCCGCCGCCGCGATCTTATCCACCGCAGGCGAATTGACGTACATGTACTCGACACGCGCCGTCGAATAATTCTGCGAATCGTAATAATCGTCCACCTGCCGCGTTACGGCATTGGACGCCGCCGTTATTCCGGAAAAGAAAAAACATCCGATTATTATGACCGCAACAATCGAAATAAAGCTGCCTATGGTTTCGCGAATATCGCGAAACGTTTTGAGCATTATGTATTTGATAAGTCGACTCTCCCACTTGTTTGCGCCGACGCGACCGGGCGTCGCATCACCACTCTATGTCGTCTATATTAACTCGCTCGGTATGTATTTCCACTTCGTCGACCTTGCCGCTGCGGACATGGATCACTTTGTCCGCCATGGGCGCAATCGCGCTGTTGTGCGTTATAAGAATAACGGTTTTATGATATTTTTCATTGACGTCCTGTAAAAGTTTAAGCACCATTTTTCCCGTCTTGTAATCGAGCGCGCCCGTAGGCTCGTCGCATAACAATAACAGCGGATTTTTGGCGACGGCGCGCGCAATTGCTACACGCTGCTGTTCGCCGCCCGAAAGCTGGCTGGGAAAATTTTTGGCGCGTTCTTTAAGCCCGACTTTATCCAAAGTCTCGGCAGGGTCGAGATGATCGGCGGTCACCGACGCCGCAAACTCGACGTTTTCGAGCGCATTCAGATTGGAAATAAGATTGTAAAACTGAAATACGAATCCCACCTTTTCGCGGCGATAGAGCGTAAGACGTTTTTGATTGTATTTCGTGATATCCTCGCCGTCGACTATGACTTCGCCGGACGTCGCCGTGTCCATGCCGCCGAGAATGTTAAGGACGGTGGATTTACCGGCGCCCGATGCGCCGAGTACCACTACAAACTCCCCTGCATCCACGGAAAAATCCACACCGTTAAGCGCGGGGATCTCCACTTCGCCGAGCCTGTATATCTTGCTGACGTTTTTGAATTCTATAAGATGTTCGCACGGCACGGCGCTTATTTTTACCGATTCTTTTTTGCTCATGATCACCCGTTATCTCTGTCAAACATGCGCGATGTTTTGTACTCGCCGTAATACGAATACCACCGCGCTTTAAGTTCCGATTCCGGCAGCAATGCCGACAGATCGGAAAGTATCCCGGATATCAATGCCGATAACCGTTTTTCGCTTTCGGTCGCATCGGAAAGCTCGGACGCAAATTCGCTCGAACAAATGAAATCGAAATATACCCGATCCTCACGCACAAACTCGTCGAGCGCGTACCGAACGGCGGACAGTTTCTCGTCGAGATCCGCATCGTTGTTTAATATCGCCGCAAACTCGCGCCGCAAAAGCGTTAAACGATCGATACAAAGCGTGCGCACTATCTCGTCTTTACTCGAAAAATAAACGTACACCGTAGCTTTGGAATAGCCCGCCTCTTTGGCAAGCATATTCATATTCATTCCTTCATACCCGTACTCGACGAGCAACCGATCGGCGACCTCCGTAAGAGCCTTCCTATGATAACGCGCAGCCGCCGCTTTTTTCTCTTCCGACATAGTATTATAAGTATATCATTCTTCGTTTCGAATGTCAATACCTACCCTTTACCATAAATTAATTTGAATTAGAAATTAGATAATTTTTTATGTTATTTAAATATATGATAAACTGCGAATCCGGCTCCCACTGGAAACGAATTCTCCTTTAACTTGTATAGTGAACCGATCGGTACGTAAATCGTACCTTTGCTTAATAGGTTTTTGACGATAGCATCGCAGAATGGTCTAAAACAAATTTTCAAAGTTCGTCAAAGTTGACTTTATCGGCAAATTTAACTATAATAATTATGTCTTATGGAAACACGTATTGACACACTATTAAAATTATGTATTGCGGACAATTTGAACGCATTCAACGATTATTGGCAAAACGATTTGTCTACCGATTGCGCCGATAGCATTTTATCAGATAAAATTTTGCAGACAATTTTATTCTCCGAAAACATATTCCACTCTTTATTAACGGAATATTCAAACGAGAATGAAAATCATTATTTATATTCACACCCATTATTATATTTCGTATTAAATTTTTCGCTCTTATATCCAACTGATTACGAGCGGCAAATTTTTGAAATATTAAACTTCGGTATAAAGCACAATCTCAATATTGCAGCCCGGCTTTCTTGCGATAGCATTATGCAAAACGGAAATCTTATGCAAAACGATATGCTTATCGGGCGAGCGGTAGTCTATAATGCTACGGAAGCAATTAACGGGGATGAAAAGTTATTTATAAAATTAAATGACTTAAATAATAGCGTTAAAGCAATTAAAACAAAACAGTTAAGTCTTAACGGCGGTTATTCGGGCTTGTCCGTAAGATATGTTGACGGAAAAATCGAAAAAGTAAGAACGTTTAACGAATACGAATATACTTTTTTGAAACTAATGGAAGCAAACAAATATACAAAAACTCCTAAATATTTAGGAGTTGAAAACGGTAAAGATATATTCCATTATATAAACGGTAAAACAATTCCCTATACCTATGAAATGAGTGAAAAAGATATAATTGCAATAACACAGGAATTAAAAGTAATAAACACCATTTCAAAGCAATATCTGAATGGAAAAGTCTACGTTCACGGTGATCTTGGAACACAAAATGTAGTTTTCGATAATGATAAAATCGTGGGAATTATCGATTGGGATAACACTTTTATTGGAGAAGAATACGATGATTTTATATATATCTTTTGGACTTGGGCTAATGTCGGCAATCTTCACCGCGATGACGATAACATGTTTTACCTATTAAAGATAATGATAAAAACTTATCAACCCGACGAGAATTTCAAACGCAATTTTGCATATAAAATTCTGCAAAGAATGGAACGAAAACTCAAAAACACGCCTATAAATTCAAATACTTATCAACGAATATTTGACTGGATTAGATGGAGTGAAAAATGGGTTGTGAAATATAGTGATAAAATATCCGTAGAAATAGGATAGATGCGATAACAGCGTTTATCCTTTTATTATGTGCTACTTATTTTCGTCTGAGTTAATATTGATAATTTCATTGATTTGAGCGTTTTGCTGCAATTCTTCTATTCTTTCAATTTTATTTGCTTTTTTTATTTCAAAATTTTTGAAAAAAACTTTTTCCAATATGAGCGATACCGCAAAATGCACAACTATGCCCACCCCGAACATTATTATAATCGTATCCATAGTAAATACAATAACTTTTGTGAGATACAATATAAAGAATATTCCGTAATAAACAAAGTTTATTATAAGTGAATTTATAGCATTGTAAATAGTTTTGCCAAGCCCTGTAAAAATATTATCTATAATAGCACAACCTATATATGCAATATAAAACGGCGCAAGTTTTACTACAATTAAAAATATCTCATCGGCATTAGATAACCCTTGTGCACCTTTGAAAAACGGCGTCCACGCCGGAACTGTAATCGCCCATAATAAAACCGTTGCAAGTCCTATAAAATAATAATTAAATTGTTTAAGTTCTTTATATCCGTCCTTACAATCGTGCCGTACAATTTCCGACAATGCGGTAATGGGAATAAGCAACCAACTCCAAATAAAATTATTTGCTATCCAATAATTGCCTTGTTCGGTAACCATATTCACCATTCTACCTATCATTACGGCATATATTAAATTATCTATAAATTGCTGTGCGCCGGAGAAAACGCCGATTTTACCCCATTCCTTTAACAGCGGCATATCGCCCTTATGAAACCAACAAGGTTTTATTAGCTTTTGTATGTACAGCATTACAAAACTTGCTATTGCCAAAAAAGAATTTACAATAATATTCGATACGGCTATGCCGTAAACGCCCATATTGGGAATAAGTGCAATATCAGTAATAATTGAAAAAACTGTATTTATTACTAAAAATATATAAACATTTTTATCCTTGCCAACTACGACCAATACAACGTTTACAAAATTGACAATTATTCCGACCATAAAAGCGATTGTTTCAAGTTGTAAATAGTGGTTTGCCGTATTTATATCAAATTCGTCAGGGTTCATTGCTTGCACAAGTATAGAACCATATATTAGAACGCCGATTGAAAATAGCGTATATATTATAAATGCAATAAGTCCCGTTTTGAACGTGTGTTTTGCAAAATTTTGCTCATCGTGCTTCAAAACTTTATTTAGTATCGAATAGAGTGGAATAATCAAAAATGCTTGTAATGTTTCATTTATCAAATCAAACCATTCCATTTGACCGATAATATCGAAAGCCAGACTACCCGAGTTTAACGAAATTATAAACGTTCTTAGAGTTTGATAAATTGCAGGAATTAGAGCCAATGCACATAACGCCGCAAATAATCGCCAATTAAATAATTTAAGTTGTATGAATTTTTCTTTCATAGTATTTCCTTTGTCGTCTTTAATCATAAAAAAGTGCGCCTACCGAAGTAAACGCACGAAAAACGCAAACTCCGACTGTCGCCAAACAATTCTTACGTTTAGTACGGTTTACTGCACAAACATAAATGGAACTTGCATTTTTGCTAAATTCATATTGTTTGCACAGCAAAAGATATTATTCCTTTACTTATAAAAATAAAAATCCCGTACTCCCATTGGGGCAATAAGAATTGTTTGGCTTATTCAGTATAACATATTTATATTTGTAAATCAATTATTTTAATAAGTCAATACAACAGAAAAAGAGCGTTACGAAAAAGATGCCGCCTATCGGCTGTGCGTAAAGCAACAGCAGTAACGCCGCCACAGGTACAAACAGTATAGGCTGTCGGCAGGGCGGGGACATCACCGCCGTCGGCGAAACGGTAACAGTCGAATTCGACATAACGGTGAACTGACATGAAAACGATAACAAATATTTCCGCCGTCGGCGATTTTGCGGGCGAATCGCCGACCGTTACATAAAGCAACCCCGTAACTACGGCAATCGTCTCCGCACCGCATTGTCCCGACTGCTGCCGCACATGCTGTCGTTGCCGTTGCTGTTGTTGTGCGTGCCGTTGCCGCTGCTGTTATTGCTGCTGCAAAAACGATACGGAAAACCGTATTGATTAGTCGTTAAAGCAACAAATATTCCCATGTTTAGACTATGGATTCCGAATTTTGTAATAAAAATAGCTGAATAGCACGTCAATGAGTTCGGTACCGCTCCGAACTCATTTCGTTTAGAGTGAGAAAATTCGCAGAAATATAAAAATAAGGCTAAATGAAATCGTCAGGCACATTATAAATTTTCAAGTGAACTAATACCGTAACGATGTTGCGATCATGTGGTCATATAATGATTTCCGGAAGATATCCACCTTACCGCAAAGCCCGATTTAAAATATGCAAATATACATGAACAGAAAAAATTACCAATTAAATAAATGACGACAGTATACTTACTTATACGGATTGTTACACCGACACATTTCATACTGAAGCCGAGCCAAATAAACGCCAATCTATTTGTAACAAATTGTCATTTAATGTGTTATTTTGTTTATTTTTGTGTTTCCTATTCCGTTTATTGT
>CAJUQF010000008.1 GCA_910588315.1 uncultured Christensenellaceae bacterium
TTACGAGATGATCGCCCTGTGCGCACACCCCGCCGCCGAGGATTATCGCCTGCGGACGGAATATGTTGGCAAAGTTGAGCATGCTCTCGCCGAGATATTTTATATAATTATCGACGACGGCGCTCGCCGCTTTGTCGCCTTTTTTACTGCACTCGAAAGCCGTTCTGCCGTCGACGCCGTCGAGCGTGCCGGCAAAGCCCCACATTGCGGACGATTTATCGTTTTCCATAGCTTTTTTCGTTTCGCGAATGAGCGCCGTCGCGCTGCAATACGCTTCCATACAGCCGCGCCTGCCGCACGAACACGGCTCGCCGTCAACGACTATGACAGTATGCCCGAGTTCTCCGCCCTTGCTCTCATTGCCTTCGTACAACTTGCCGTCGAGGATCATGCCGCCGCCCACGCCGGTGCCGAGCGTCAAAAATATCGTGTCGGAGTATGCCCTGCCCACGCCGAACATAGTCTCGCCGAGCGCCGCGACGTTAGCGTCGTTGCTCACTTTTATGCGCTTGTTTATAATGCGCGCAAGTTCTTCGGCGAGCGCGACCTTGTGCCAATTCAGATTGAACGCGCGGTCGACCGTACCCGTAGCCGAATTGATCGCACCGGGACAGCCTATCCCGATACCGACGAAATCTCTGTCGTTGATGTCGACGAGCGAAAGTATCAATTTCCCGATATCCGAAATTATCTTGTGCGCGCCGCCGGCAACGTCGGTAACGACCTTACCGCGTTTGATGATGTTGCCGTCACGATCGACCACACCGACTTTGACCGACATTCCGCCGATATCCACACCGATACAATACATAATTCTCCGCCTTATATTATTGTTGTATTTTCTCCGCGACATACGCGTCGAGTATTTATTTTATAAATGTTTTTATTGCTTAAACAGCCGAATATCGTAAACCCGAATGCCGTCACACCGCATACGGGTACGAAAAACGCACGCAAAATACGCCGCGAGCGCATAGCCCGTCACTCGATTATGATCGTATTGATCGACGATGTAAGCTTATCCTTTTCGGACTTATTGCGTTCCTTCAAATACTCGCCGAACATGTTGACGGCGTTCTGTCTGTCGAGTATCACATATCTGCGCGTAAGCGGCAGTTTCTTTTCCGCCGGAATATCGTTGCCTTTCTTTTTACCGGACTTTGTACCCGATTTTGCCGACGGCTTTGCGGCGCCGCTCTTTTGTTTGTTCTTTGCCGAAGCGGACGCATTACCAGATTTGGACTTGTCTGATCCTTTCTGAACGGCGGCGCGGTCTTCCCTCACTATGGTGCGCACATCGGGGATATAAATATCCCTGTCCGGTTCGATGTCGACTCGATCGGTCTCGACTCTGTGCGATACCGGCTCGGCGTCTCGCGCGTTTTCCGATTCCGCGATATTATTATCTTCTTCGTCGTCACGCGCGCCTGCCGGCGTTTCTTCATCAGGCTCTTCATCGTAAACGACATCGCCGACCGGCGACGGCTCTTCCTGCATAGCGTCGGCATCGGGATCGTACGAATACTGCTCATCGATATCTTCTTCCGGGCCGCCGAACTCGTCGTCGATTTGCGGCTCGGTCATGCCCGTTTCGTTTGTTTCCGGTTCGACGCCCGGAGCAGGCTCTTCTATCGTCTCCGATCCGGACTCAACGTCAGTTTCCGTATTCTCTTCTTCTTTATCGTCTTTTATATCGTCAAAATCGTCGAAACTGTCAAACTCGTCGCGTTCGGAGCTTATGCCTACAAACTCCCGTTCTTTCGGCGATTGCCACTCGCCGTCGTTACGCCAATCTCGCGTTTCTTCTTCATCTGCTTCCGTTGTCGGTTTTTGTTCCGCCGTTTCGGCTCTGTGTTCCGCCGCAGCGTTGGCTTTTTGCACCGCATACTGAGCTTGCTTTTGTATCTTTTCTATATCGGATCGAGCTTGCGTCTTTTCGACAGGCGCGTCTTTTTTATCCTTTTTATCCTTTTTATCTTTTTTGTCGGTTTTATCCGCTTTCTTGTTGGCGATAAGGCAGTCGCATATGAGCGCGACAAGGCTTACGACAAGCAGTACCGCCGATATCTCCGAACCCACCGCCGTTGTCAAGATCGTAAACAGCTCCGGCATAACGGCCAACACATACATCTGATAATCAAAAATAAGGACGGGCGTATCATAGAACATTCCCATATACAGCGTGCTGTTCTCGTCTATCATGGAAATGACGGCAAAGAAGAACATACCGATCGACGCGATAAAGCAAAGCGTCGCGACTATACGCAATATCACATCGAACGCGCCGCACTTGCGCTTGCCTTTTACCGCGACGACTATCGTCGACACGAGCAAAAACAGTATGAGCGCGATACCCGCCGCCACGAAAACGATATTAAATGTGCTGTTCCAATCGATCATATATTAGATTATACAACTCGAAAATTTATTTGTCAATACTATGTAAGATTATGTACGTAATTACCGATAAATTCTACGTTCAAACTGTTCGCCGTCAGAACATCTTCTTTTTTATCATGATTATAATGACCGGAACGAGTATGGCGACTACGATACCGAGCACGATCCAAAACCCGTACGGATTTTCCGCGAACGGGACCAGTACGTTCATGCCCCAAAGACTGCTTATAAGCGTCGGTATAGTCAAAAGAATGGTTATCGCCGTGAGCAGTTTCATGACGATATTTTGGTTGTTGGATATGACCGATGCAAACGCATCCATGGTGCCGGACAAAACGTCGCGGTGTATGGACGCCATTTCTATCGCCTGTTTGTTCTCGATCGCGACGTCGTCGAGCAGATCGTCGTCGTCCTCGTAATGCTTGATGGTGGAGAGCGTCTTTATCCTGTCGATAACTATTTGGTTGGCGTTTAACGACGTGGAAAAATATACGAGCGCTTTATCGAGATCGAGCAGTTTTATAAGCTCGGTGTTCTTGAGCGAGCGGTGGAGCGACTGCTGTATGCGGCTCGCCGTGCGGTCTATAAGCTTAAGGTACGACAGATACTTTGTCGCGTTCACATAAAGTATCTGGTAAATGAACCGCGTGCGCTTGTTGACGTCGAAATTGCGTATGGTCTTAGTGACGAAATCGCCGAGAACGGACGTTTCGCGTAAGCACACGGTAACAAAATAATCTTTATTGAACACCATGCCGAGCGGCAATGTGGAATATACGTAGGTATCCTTTTCTTCGTTGATGACGGGAATGTCGACGAGCAAAAGCGTCACGTCGTCGTCAACGTCGATATGCGCGCGTTCCTCTTCGTCGAGCGCGGACTTTAACATGTCCTCGGGTATTCCCGTGGCGCGCGAAACGGTCTCGACCTCGAGATCGGAAGGGTTTTCGAGATTTATCCAAGCGCCCGGCGCAATGTCCTGACGCTCGGCAAGCTCGCGCTTTCCGCTTTCCATGGAATAAATTTTAAGCATACGCGTTTTAACAACGGGCATTTTTCACCCGCCGCTTTTGCGCGATCGGGTGACATTACAATTTACAACTGCCGTCGGAACTGTCCATTGCTGTCCTCCACTTATATAATATCACACCGCAGGACTTTTCGCAACTACTTTTTTAAAATGTTTTATGTAAAACGGTTTCGGCAAAACCATGTAAGACGAATTAGGACAGTATTTTTACTATAATGGAACAATGGATTACCACTTTTCGAGTAAATTTTATAAATCGAAAGAAGCTGAACTTAATAGATCTCTCCGCTACGCTTGCGCTCCGGTCGAGATGACAATCCGATGTATAACGACATATAGATATCGAAACGCTAATTCTTTAAAATACTCATTCCGGCGATCATGCCGTCGCACACGGCTTTTGCGATCTGTTTCGTGCCCGGCGTGCAATCGCCGACCGCATACAGCCCGTCGACGTTTGTCATGCGGCAATCGTCGGTCTTTATCGCGCCGCGCTCGTCGGTGAACACGCCCACGCTTTTCGCTATCGCGCCGGCGCCGGCAATGCCCGCCGCCACGAACACGCCGTCGACGTCGATCGAGCTACCGTCGTCTAACACCACGCCCGAAACGCGCTCGCCGCCGATAATGCGCGCTATCTTCTTTTCTATCGTGTTGTCCGTCTCGAAACAGGCTTTTTCGCCATTCGTAAGCAAATACGCTTTGCCGACAACGTTCTTTAACGCCGAATATTCGTGCCGCGCGAACTCGCCCGCGCCGATGACCGCGACGGTCTTTTTGCGGTAGAAAAACGCATCGCACACCGCGCAATAACTTACGCCTCTGCCTTCGAAGGTATCGAGTCCGTCGACGGCTATACTTTTGCGCGCCGCACCCACCGCCAAAACAAGTTTATCCGAGACGAACTCGCCCGCCGTCGAACTCACGGTAAATCCGTCCGACGCCGACACGAACGTCGCCTGCGCATCGATAACGGTAGCGCCCACGCTGCGAGCCTGATCCAGTCCCGTTTCGTAAAGTGCCGCACCCGACACTTCGCCCGTCCCGAAATAGTTTTGAATATTCTCCGCCCTATGCAATGCGGAACTGTTCGTATGCAGTATCAAAACTTTCTTTCCGCCGCGCGCCGCGTACAGCGCGGCAGACACCCCGGCAGGACCGCCGCCGATGATTATAGCGTCGTATTTATTGTCCGTTTGCAAATTTTTGTTATCCATATCTTTATTATATCCCATACGCGGCGTTTCGTCAAGATTTAAAACCAACCCGGTATAAACCGATACGCAACAACACCGCCATGCCATTTCGACCGAAGCATAAAAGATGTAACACGATTTATTGCGTAATTCGTATGACGGACTTGACCAACAAGTCTATTTTAAAGCATTTATATTGCGTAATTCGTAGTGAGCGATGCCTCGGCGTTCCGTTTACTATCGCAAAACATTTATGTTGTGTAATTCGTAGGGCAAGCAGACCGTCTGCCGCTCTCTTGTTTATTGCCTTGCTACAAGCAGAGCACAGGGGTCTGCGCTCCCTACGAAGTTCGTTTCTGTAATAGCGTTACGATAAAACGAATACTCGATATGATGACAATTACCGCATCTTTTCACCATGCAATAGATCGCATATTGACAACGGAATTTTTAAATGATATAATTTTAAAAAACATTTACGACAGATACATGAAACTTATCCCGATAAATACAAATCTCGACGGCATGGACTGCCACTTACACAGTCCGTTCTCACCCGACGCGAAAGCGTGCGGCGCCGACGAACCGGATAAAATAGCCGCGGTCTGCATTGAGCGCGGGCTGCGCGGTTTTATTATAACCGATCACTTGGATATCGGGCATTGGAACGGATATATCCCGGATTTTAAAAATTATTTCGACGTTTGGAACAGAGTACGCAATAACGTCGAGCTTACCGTATACATCGGGCTGGAAGTCGGTTACGAAAAGAAATACGCTAAAGAGACTGCGAAACTTATAAAAAATTTGCCGCTCGAATACGTCATCAACAGTGTGCATTATTGGGACGGACCCGTCGCCTGCGATCCGCGCGATCACTACTCGCTCGGTCGCAAGAAGTCGTATGACGCCTATCTCGACGCGGTGTTGTCGTCGCTCGACGCGCCGTACGAGTTTTCCGCGATCGGGCATCTCGGCTTTGTCGAGCGTTACGCGCCGTACGACAATACCGACGTTGCCATGAGCTATGATATGTTCGGCGAAAAGCTCGAACGCATTATGGAAAAAGCAATAAAACGCGGCGTGCGCTTCGAAGAAAACACAAACTCCGTCGGTGAAATACGTCAGCCGCGCGCCGACTTTTTAAAAGCGTACAAAGCCGCCGGCGGCATAAAACCCATGCTCGGCTCGGATGCGCACCGTTCGGAAAGTATCGGGCAGAATTTTTCGAGCGCACAATCTTTTCTCGCGGATATTTTCGATTGACTCACACTGCCAAACCGATATGAAACAAGATACATCTATCCGATAGATTATTCCCAAACAAAAAAGTGGCTATATGCCGTTTTTTATTGTCGATCAAATATCATTATTGTCGTCGTTATTTATATTTTCGCTCTGCTCTTTGTCGTTTTCTTTATCGCCATGCGCGCCGTTTATCTCGTATCCGAATATATCGTACTCGACTTTATCGTTTGCCGTGTCGCTCGCTTTATCCTCGTTTTTAACGTCGGATATCGGCGGTTTTTTAAGGCGAGTAACGGGCGCGGGGATCTTTTTAAGCACTACTATGGACAGCGTAGAAAATATAAAGTCGAGCGGCATAAGTATCGCCGTCGCAAGCACCGCAAGCACGACGTATCCGCCGAGCATATTCGCCCATTCTGCGAGATCGAGTCCGTCTATCCCTACGCCGATGACGCGCGTAGTCACTATGTACACTACGCCCACCGTGACGTTGAAAAATACGAGCATGACCGCGCCGCGAAGGATCCCGGACTTTACTTTGAAATAGTTGAACTTGTGCATGAAGTACGTCAAAACACCGTACGGCGCGAAAACCAGCACGAGCGCAAGCCACTTCGCAGACAGTCCGCTCATAAGAAACATCAATCCTATCGTCGCCGCCGCGCAAAGCAATCCGTAAGCCAAACTGCCGCGCTTGCAAGCCAAAAATATGCAAAATGCCGCTAAAAACAACGGCATAAAGCTGAGCGGTAAGTACGCGGTCATCGCGCACATTATTACGGCGAGCGCGGTACATACCGCCGCCGTCGTGAGTTTTTGAGTAGACGCGCGCATCAACAGCAGCGCATGGCGTTACATAAGCAGTCGGTCAGGCAGTATGCACAGCAACAAGACGACAGGCAGTTTGCCATGTCCGCAGGCTGTTGCTGCGGCTGTCCGCCGTTATCGCCGTATTGACCGTTGTTATACGGACCGTTGTTGTACTGCCCGTTATTGCCGTTGTTAAATGAGCCGTTGTTGGGTCGCGCATTTTGATTGCCCATGGCAAGATTGAGCTTATCGAGCGACGAGCGGTACTTCGTATTGTTCGGATCGTCGCGCACCGCCATTTCGAGCTGAGTCTTTGCGTCGGTGAGCCATTCGCGCTTATAGAAAACGATGGCTTGCATATAGTGCCATTCGCCGCGTCTGTCCTGAATGGAATCGAGAATATCCTGCGCCTCGTTATATTCGCCTTTACGGATCAGATCGTCGACCTTGCCGTAATCGCCGTTAAACGACGAGGATACCGTGTCGCGTTCCAAATCGGATTGAATAAGCGCCCACGCCTCTTCGAGTTCCTGAAGTTTGCGTGCGCCCTCGTTACCCTCTTCGCCCGACTTGAACCGCTGTTCGCCGTACAAGTCGTGAAGTTCGTTATATTTTGCTCTGATCTCTTCCGGATCGGACTCTCTCGTGAGTCCGAGAACCGCATAGGGGTCTTTCATTTACTGTCTCCTTAAGAGGTTAACCGTGCCTATACACGGCTTTACTTGGCTTATTCATCCCAATTGAATTTTATTCCGGCGCTCACTAAATTTTCGGATTTTTAAGTTTTTTCTCCGAGTCCAAAAGCTCACGCACTTTGGCGGGCATGCCGTCGAAAATAATGTTTCCGAGCAGGCGTCGGCTCTGCGTAAAGCACAAAGCATTAAAATACTCCGCCGCCCTTGCGCATATACTGCCGAAACAAAATTCGAGTTCGCCTTTATGCTTTGCGATAAACTCCCTACGTGATGTAACATCGCCGTAAACCACAGCGAACGGGTTGTAACGCCCGTGCTTTACGTCGTCTACGATATCGTCCAGCGCATCGGCAAGATAAACGAACTTACCTATATTATAGCACAAGCCTTTTAAATTGTCATCTGTTTTGACACCCAAAACAAGTCCGGGCAATTCGCGCATAAGGTTCGCAAACGGGTCTGCGGCTCTGTCGATACTGCATACTCGTGAGTTTTCTACTTCGCGCTGTTTTTTATACGCGTCGTCTATCGCTTTCCAAACTTCCGGACAAAGTTCTTTTGCCTTGCGGAACGGCTTTTTGAGCGCATGCCGCGCCGCTCTGTACTTTATGCCGTCGCCGTCGATAACGCCGTCATTCGCCTTTTGATACGACAAAAGAATGTTTGCCGCCGCGATTTTTTCGAGCAGCGGATTGGGGCGCAAGATAGCCTTCTTTTTGGGATTGAGTATACACGGACGCTCTTCTATGACCACATCGGCTTGCGCGTAATCGTGCATTAGCGCGGAAAAGAACGCAAAGTCGTAATTGGTGGTAAACCGCGGCAGATTCCCGTACAGTTCGCCGGTTTGACAGCACATGCCGCAGTAAAACGATCTGTAAAGCACGAAGTCGCTCATCATGAGCGTGCTTTTTTGCGGAACGATATATCCGTACATTACAGCCTGACAAACCCTATTTTTTTGTAAACTTTCTCCAACGTGCGCGCCGCAAGACGTTCTGCTTTTTCGGCGCCGACGCGCATGATCTCCATAAGTCCTTTGTCGTCACGGCGCAACGCTTCGTACTTTTCGCGAACGGGCCGCAAAACTTCCACCGCCGCCTCGCCGACGCGTGTTTTGAACGTAGCGTAATCGCAAGCCGCGAATTCGCGCTCCGCCCGCTCGAGCGTGATATCGTTTATGGCAGCGTATATTGTCAATAGATTGGTAATGCCCGGCTTGTCCTCGCATGCGTGTACGCACGTGTCGCAGTCTGTGACCGCGCGCTTGAACTTGCGCATGATGACTTCGGGCGGATCGAGTATGAATACGTTGCCGTCGGCATTGCCTTCGCTCTTGCCCATCTTTGCCGTCGGGTCGGACAGCGAATAAATTCGCGAGCCGAAAGTAGGCACCTTGCCCTCCGGTACGGTAAACGTCGGGCTGTATCTGTTATTGAACCGAGTCGCTATTGTGCGGCAAAGTTCGACGTGCTGCATCTGGTCGTCTCCGACCGGCACTATGTCCGCCTGATACAAGAGTATGTCCGCCGCCATAAGCACGGGATAATCGAAAAGTCCGACGTTGATATTTTCCGGCGCTTTTTTACTCTTGTCCTTAAACTGCGTCATACGGCTCGCTTCGCCGAACATCGTATAGTTATTGAGCAGCCAGCAAAGTTCCGCATGCGCTTTTACGTGCGATTGCATAAACAGCACGTTGCGCTCGGGATCGATCCCGACTGCGATAAGCAGAGCGAAAAGTCTCTTGCTGTTTTCACGCAAGTCTTTTGGGTCTATAGCGACGGTTATTGCATGAAGATCGGCAACGGCGTACAAACAATCGTACTCGTCGGACATTCGTCCCCAATATTTCATCGCACCGAGATAATTGCCGAGCGTAGGATTGCCCGTCGGTTTGACTGCCGAGAAAACCCTTTTGCGTTTTTCCACTGCGTTTGTTTGTTCGTTCATTATGGTATTGTCCGATTGATATTATTATTGTTGTTTCGCGTAACGTTTTTTGATATACGGTATAATTTCCGACGGGGAGATAACGTCGTCGAATCTGATTTCGGAAGAAAATACATCTATAAGCGATTCCGGAGCTTCTATCGCCGTTATCTCTTCGAGCCTACGCAGCATATCCGCATCGGCGTCGCCTGTCGCTCGTTCTCCCAAAGCATTCATCACAGCGGGAGCGAATTTATACGGGTTTGCCGTAGAAACGACAACCGTGGGTCGCACGAATTCGCGACGCATGGCGACCGCAAAAGCCGCGGCGGTATGCGTATCTATAAGATAGCCGTACTCGTCCTCTACATCGGCAATAGCCTCGGCGATATCTTCGTCATCGGCGAAATCGCCCGCGAATATCTCTTTTACGCCGTCGATCTCGGACGGCGTGACCGAATATCTCCCATCCGTTTTGAGTTCTTCCATGCGGCTCTTTGTCAGTTCCGAGTCTCTGCCGCTTATCTCGAATATGAGCCGCTCGAGATTGCTCGAGATCAAAATATCCATGGACGGGCTGTCGGTCTTGTAGAACTCGCGGTTGATATCGTATGTACCGCTGTCTATAAAATCGGTAAGCACGTTGTTTCGATTGGACGCGCACACGAGCTTGTTTATCGGCAAGCCCATTCTCAGCGCATAATAGCCGGCAAGGATATTACCGAAATTGCCTGTCGGTACTACGAAATCTATGCGCTCGCCCGGCTTTATCTCGCCTGCGTTTATAAGATCGCAATACGCCGAAAAATAATACGCTATCTGCGGTACGAGTCTGCCGATATTTATAGAGTTCGCCGACGACACCGATATATTATTCTCTCCGAGCGCTGCATTTAAACCGTTGTCGATAAAAGCCGCTTTCACAGCGCTTTGCGCGTCGTCGAAGTTGCCGGTTATACCGACCGCACAAACGTTATCGCCCTTTTGCGTCTGCATAGCCAGCTTCTGTACGCGGCTTACACCGTCGGTCGGATAAAACACGCAACACGCCGTACCGTCGACGTCCCTGAACCCTTCGAGCGCGGCTTTGCCGGTGTCACCGCTCGTCGCGACGAGAATAAGCGTTTTATCGGTCTTGCCCTTGCTCGCCTTTGCGCGAACGATAAGCCGCGGCAAAACGGACAATGCCATATCCTTGAAGGCGTGCGTGCGTCCGTGCCAAAGCTCCAGGACGAACATGTTTTCGTCGAGCTTGACTATCGGCGCAGGATCCCCGTCGAACGCGGCGTACGCATCCGCGCAAACCCCGTCGGTATCGAAGTCGTCGAAGAACGTCTTTAATATCCTGTCGCAACGCGCGGCATAATCGAGTTCGAGAAAGTCGGCGTAGTGCAATACGGGAAATTCTTTCGGCACGAAAAGTCCGCCGTCCGCGGACAGTCCGTCGATAACCGCCGCTGCGCTGTCTGTTTCGACCGTGCTTTGGCGTGTGGAAGTATACTTCATATCAGTCTTTTACGACGGTGTATTTGTTCATGTAGTTGGGAAGTTTCTCGGCGGACACCGTTGCCGTAAAATCAGTGCCGTCGAGCTTTTCCATAGTGTCGAATATAGGTTTAAGCGCATCGGGTTCGACGTCAAGAAGTCTGTTGAGCCCGTCGATAAACACGTACTGGATATCGAAGTTTGTCGATATCATGCCTTTTAAAAATCCGCTCAGCTCGTACGTATTGCGTACGCCGTAGTCGGCGACGTTAATGAACTTGACGTTGGGATTTATACCGAGCGACTCGGAATTGTCGGTGAGAAATATAACCTGACCGGTCGCGCGTTCCGCCGCGCCGTTCGCCGCGCTCGTAATACGCTTGGTCTTGCCGCTGCCTTTTGCTCCGTAGATAACAGAAATCATGATATGTATTCTCCTTATGAGTATTGTAACGTTTTTTCAGTCGCCGAGCTGAGCCAAGAAACTGCTTATGGAATTGAGTCCGCGCTCGATATCTATCTCGGACGCCGCATACGAAAGTCGCACATAGTCGGGCGCTCCGAAACTCTCGCACGGAATTACCGCGACGCGCTCCTGTTCGAGCAACAACGACGCAAAATCGAACGCCGTTCTTATACGCTGTCCCTCTATACTCTTGCCTAAAAGTTTTTTGACAGATACCATCACGTAGAACGCGCCCTTCGGTTCGATGAACTCCAAGCCGAGCCGCGATAAGCGCAACATCATAAGCGCGCGGCGCGCGTCGAACGTGGCTTTCATTCCCTCGAGAAACGCCTCGCCGTGATACTTGTCGGTAAGCGCGACCATGGACGCATACTGCGCTATCGAGTTGCAGTTTGACGTGCTGTGACTTTGCATGCTCGACATAGCCGCCGATATTTGCTCGTTCGCCGCCGCGTATCCGACGCGCCAGCCGGTCATAGAGTACGTCTTGCTCATGCCGTTTATAACGATAGTACGTTCTTTTAATATGTCGGAGTATGCCGCGATAGAATGATGCTTGCGCTCGTAAGTAAGCTTTTCGTAGATCTCGTCGGAAACGACGTATATCTCGTGCCGCTCGATGACGGCGGCAAGCGCGTTTATCTCGCTGCGCGTGTACACCGCGCCCGTCGGGTTATTGGGATTGTTGTGTATAAACGCTTTGGTCTTGGGCGTAATTGCTTTTTCGAGTTCTTCCGCCGTGATCTTGAAACTGTTTTCGGGCTTTGTTTCCACAAATACCGGCACGCCGCCCGCCATCTTGATTATCTCTGGATAGCTGAGCCAGTACGGCGACGGCACGATGACCTCGTCGCCGGGATTGAGTATAGCCATAAACGCATTGAAAAGCGAATGTTTCGCGCCGTTGGAAACGACGATATGGATAGGTTCGTAATCGAGCGCGTTGTCGTTTTTGAGCTTTTGGCAAATCGCATTGCGGAGGTCGAGCGTACCCGCCGCCGGCGTGTATTTGGTAAGTCCCATATCGAGCGCCTTGCGTCCCGCCTCGACGATATAATCGGGCGTGTTGAAATCGGGTTCGCCTGCGGCAAACGAAACGACCTTCATGCCGTCCGCTTTCATCTTCTTCGCCCGAGCAGTTATATCGAGCGTCAGCGACGGCGAAATGAGCTTTGCACGCTTTGCTATTTCCATAGTGTACTTCTCCTATTGTACAAAATCTCATCGTTTCCCGATTACTATACCGATTATATTATACAATATACTATATAAAAAAGCAAGTACCCCCGCACAATTAAGGCGAGGGTTTTTTGCAGGCTATAATAGGACAAATAATTACTTACGCCGTCTTGGCGCCGATCGTAAACGTTGCCGAACCGTTACTTGCGGCGCGAGCGACAAGGGTATATTGTCTTCTGGCGCTTGCTACGCATTTTAACGACGCATTCAAGCCGCCGTTACCGTTATCGTCCTTTACGGTAAGTACGCCGGATGAATCATAAAGTTCCAAATACGGATCTCCGCTATTGTTTGTAGTATAGAATGTGACCGTAGTTCTTGCATTAAAATATACGGGGATCTTTTTGCCCTGTCCGCTTACGCTTACTTTGAAATTATCCGGAACACAGGAACCCGAAACGCCGTTGCCGCTTTTACTGCCGGTTCCGCCGCTGCCGCAATCGGAAAAATACCCATTGCCGCCCGCGCCGCCTTTTGTACCGCTGCCGCCGGTTCCGCCCGCGCCGCCGTACCCGAGATTTCCTTCAGACGTTTCAGCCCCGTTAACGGCAATGTTACAGCCTTTCCCCGAATCGCCGTATTTCCCGCCGTTGCCACCCTTGCCTCCGGTGTTTACGGTTCCTCCGCTGCCGCCGCTGCCTCCTTTTCCGCCGGCTCCGCCATTGCCCCCGTAAAGTTTAAACGAAGACCCTGTCACGCTTATCTTTTGCGTGTATATACCGTAACCCCCGTTACCTCCGGCTCCGCCGTTGCCGCCGAGTCCTCCCGGCATGGCAGACGTACCCGCGGAACCGATAGTACCGCTCGCGCCGTCGCTGCCGTTGCCGCCGTGCGCAGTTATGACGCTGTTTTTAACGGTCAGCGAATTTACGGTAATGCCATTGCCGCCGTGTACCCCGGCTTTTCCGTTATTCTTCACACTGCTACTATACCCCTTTCCACCCGTTGCGATAAGATTACAGTCTTCTATCGTTAAATTTGTTGCTTTTATGCCGCTTCCCGCCGCAGTCCATGCAGAACCGGTTTCCGCGCCGCCGCCCACTGCTTCCAGACCGCCGCCGATTATAGTCAAATTCGGAATGTCTATACCGTGAGCGTACTTCTGATTTGTCTCGATCTTACAATTGCCGTAGAGCCGCAAATAGACGTGTTGATTACCGGAATAATATAATGCCGTAACCGTATTCGAAGTATAATCGAAGCGATCCAAATTAATAGAAAGCGGTAACGTTCTGTCGTTTGCAATCACTATATTAACACCGTAATACGAAAATCCGCCTTTCATATTAAGCGTTACGATGTTTTTAGGAACGACTATTTCTTTAGGAGAATTATTGTAATCGGATCGAGCGTCTATCAGCAGCCGCTTTTTCCCGTTTGTATTTATACTGTCTCTGAGACTGTATGTAACTTCAGTATACAGACAATCGACAGTCTCAGTATATCCGTGTTTATATTGGATGCGCGCATAAACGTTAACGGCTTCCACATTCGGCAAACCGACAAGATCCGCAGTATCGCCGGCGCCGTCCAAATCATATTCGGTACCGTTCCAAATATATGAATACTCTATTTTCGAATACACGTCGCTTACGGGTACGCCGTACAAGTTTTCGAATCTCACACGAAATTTATTATCGTATATATTGCAAGATGCTACATAGGGCTGGTTGATCACAAAAGTATAAGTTTTGAGAGTAGGTCTTTTCCCGTTATTCAGTTCCATAGACTCTATAATTATTTCTATAGATTTACCTACAAGTGTCGGCAAATTTGACACTGAAACGCTAAAACCGGAAATCGACACCCCATTAAGATTTTGCCCCAGTCGCATGGTAACGCCGTACGTTGCGGTAGAATTGCACACGATCCTGAACTCATATGTACAACTTATCCCTAAATATAATGTTTCCGAATCCTTTACATTATAGTTATCAATAAAAATATTCTCTATTACCGTAGGAACATACAATCGGAACAGCAAAGTTCTTTGTATAGCACCTTGTATTTCAATATAATATTTTCCTACGCTCTTTTCAAGGATAAAAGTGAAATACGTATCATATTCCGTCATTAAACAATCCACATACCGTATCGAATTCGAAGCATCGTAATAATAAACCTTAACATGCATATCAGCTGAATCCGGTCTACTTACCATAATGACAAATTCACACTGCGCCTCACTCTTTGTATAATCATATTCAAAAATCAAACTGGTATCCGCCTCTATCGTATGAGTATATTCTATGCCCTCCTCACAGCGAATAAGATCGGCTCCGATTTGTTTATCGTTTCTTATAGACAAAGTCATTTTTGTATTAGTTATATCGGCAAACACATAATATACTCCGGTATTTAAATAAATCGATAGACCATCGGGAAAACTATCGATGAGATTAAAGTCTGCGTCGTATAAATACAATACAACATCATATTGCGAATTTATCGTAATATCGAAAGTAAAACTCATTGATTCAGGCGGCATCAACACAAAATAAGTTTTATCGAATACCATTACATTGCCGTACAACGGCAATTCATTGGGCGAAAAGCGAACGGACACTGTACTCTCGGAATCCGTGCGATCGAAAAGTATATAATATTCTTTATCGTTTAGCAAGTCCAATTTATTTGCGGTTTCGTCATATAGCATGTTGAGATACTTATCCGTTATCTTAAATTTATCTATGCCGACCAGAGTATATACGCCGGAAATGGTCGGCGTGAATACCAAAGTAGCGCTGTCGCCTGTTACCGTATACTGCTTGTTGTGCAGCAATACATCTCCCGTCAAGGCAAAGGTCAACATACCTATGTTTTTAGACGAACTCACTACTATAAAATATTTTTCATTTTTATTTAACCGACTGTGAGTGACGTTCGCGCCGACGTCTGTGTATATGTTGATCTGCGCGTCGGGATCGTTTTCCATCGAAAGTTCGTACTTACTCGAAAATTCGGGAATAAATCCTACTATATTGTAATCGGAAATATTATCCACCGTAATGTTCTCGCCGTTTGTGGTATGCGGCGTGAATTTTACTTCGGTAATAACATGCGTATTAGCGCTTATCGCCTCGATATCTATGTAATATTTATTGCCGGCAGCGCAATACAGTTCGATCGAACCCGAAGTTTTTATCCGGCTTGTTTTTATCGATTGGAATCCGCTGTCTCGTACCGTAACATCCGTATCGCTGCTCGGATAAAAATAGAACGAATAATCGCCGTTGTGTGCGGGTGTAAATACATATACTTTACGCTTATTCGGCGTTTCCGTAACGCGATCGCCGATCTGTATACCGTCCTCATAACGTTTGTTTACACATACCTTCTTGACGGCACTGACGCTATTATTGATCTCAAAGTAATATACTTTATTTCGGATCAAATAAGCGCTCAAATCATGCGTCCCTTGGTCGACGGCTTCGACATAATCGGTTGCCGGATCTATGATTCCGAAATTCATATTTTCGACTTTTTCCGAAAGCGAAAACTCGTATACACCCGTTTTATCGGGAATAATCTTCAAATATTCCGTTTCGCCGTGATTTACTTCTATCTCATGCATATCGCCTTCGAAGATTTCCGGATCGAACGTAATTTCCAAATCGTATTTATTATGGTCCATGTTTTCATCGGCACAGCTCACATCTATATAATATTTTTTTCCACAGATAAGCTTACATTTACCGTCATCCGTTAATTCGACGACTTCTCCGCCTTCTCTTATCTCATCAATTACATTGTTTCCGGCGGATATAATATATGCCCCGTTACGAGACGGAGAAAATACGAAATTCTGGACGCTGTCCGACGCAAGCAAATATCCGGCATTTGCACCTTCACGCGCGTCGTAAATTTTCCCTTCGTCATAGAACAAATCGTTATGGAGGTATCCCAACGGCAAATACCTGTCCGGATCCGCCGAAAATGTATCGAACAATGTTATGCACGCGTCCTGCGTGTTATTATCGTTTTCGTAAGCGACTATATAAGAATCGTGCGTGCTTTTTATAAGCAGTCTATAGAATGCGCCTACAGACGCTCTCACGGGTTCCGCCCCGTTTATAAGCGTGATCATCTCCACATAATTGTTTACCATTATACCCCGATCGGCAGGGGACGCGATCACAGACCTTATCAAACCTTCCTGCTCGGATTGGAGCTGAGTCTCCTTAGTCGGTAATGTATGTATATTCTTTTCGTTGTTGCTTTCTATATCGACCGTGCGCTCTTCATAACATATATCTTTCAATTTATCGGTGACAGCCCACATCGTATTATATGCTTTATATAAATTTCCGGCTACGGGGATCTTTCCCAAAGCAAATTTCAAACCGCCTTTTAATATATCCGCCGCCGAAGACGAATCGTATTTTTCGCATAGACCGCCGTAGTTGACGCGCGTCTGCGTTATTATCGTGCCATCGTCTTCGAACTTATCATACCCTTCGTCCGTGCAGTTGAGCGCATGTTCGTTCTCCAAAACGGTAAACAGCTGCACGTCGGTAATATAATATTCGTTCTTTGTCATATTACCGTTGTAATCCGTACGAAATACTTTATTCAAATCATAGTAACTTTTGTAATGATATGCCTTAACGGACAGTTTTACCGTAATCTCATTTGATTTTTGATCAAACCCATAGAAATTATCTATAAAAGCAACGTCGGAATAATACTCGCGGTCGGGCACGGGGTTGATGGTGTTTATGTAAAACGAATAGCCGGCTCCGTTATAAAACCATTCCCCTACGTGTCTGAACAGTTCCTTAGGTATAAGCCGCCATATATAAATGTTTTGCAGTTCGGGATAGTCATAGTAAAATCTTTCATCGAGAAAATCGAAATAACCCTCCAAATCCATCTTTTCGCCACCGGAGTAATGGGGCGCGCCTTCGAGAACGTCGTCGTCCGTTAGTTCCTTACACTCGGCTCTCACCGATTCAAAAGAGAAATCATCCGCGGATTCGGCGTATACACCTGCTCCGCAACAAAGCAACAACAGCACGCACCCGAATACGACTATCAATATAGTAAGTATGGCTTGATTTACGGTTCTCTTTTGTAGTTCCATTTTAGACCTCCACAAAATTTCGTTACCAAATTTAATCGCCATTTTCATCCGGCGGATCCGATCTCTTACGGCGACATAAAAACGCCGCATAAAATACTATACTAACGATGAGTATTATAGCCGTTACTTGTCGCACCGAATGTGCCCGCTCTTCTTTTGTATATGGTACGGGCGACGGCGGTAGTGCGCTCTCTGTTTTTGCTCCGCCTTTTCCTTTATCACCTTCAATACCGATTTGTCCTTTCGACATTTCCGCCCCGTCGATAACAACATTGCTTCCTTTTTCTCCTTCACCGTGTTTACCTCCGTTGCCGGCGTTGCCGTCTAAATCTACGACTTCGTCACCTCCGTTGCCGCCAATGCCTCCATTACCACCGTTACCGCCGTAAAGCTTAAACGACGGTTCGACCGCGCTTATTTTCTGCACATATATGCCGTACCCACCGTTGCCGCCATCGCCTCCGATGCCGCCTGCACCGCCCGTTTTAATCAAAACGCCGTCATACCCGATTGAGCCGTTTGTCCCGTTACTACCGTTGCCGCCGTTACCGCCATTACCGCCGTGAAGCTCAAACGAAGATGAAACGGCATCGATATTTTGTACGCATAAGCCGTTACCGCCGTTGCCGCCGGCGCCTCCGTCTTTGCCCGATAACCCCGGCGCAGCCGGAACATTGTCGCCCCCTTTGCCGCCGTTACCGCCATTACCGCCGTAAAGTTCGAACGAAGAAGAAACGGCATCGATATTTTGTGCGCATATGCCGTAACCGCCATTACCGCCGGCTCCACCTTTGTCTCCGGATGCTCCCGATTTAGCCGAAATACCATCGCTACCGTTACCCCCGTCGCCCCCGTATGCGATGATACTACTGTTTTTTACCGTCAACGAATTTGTCACAATGCCGTTGCCCCCGTGCATACCTGCCATACCCGTATTCTTCGATCTATAATAGAGATATCCATCTCCGCCCGAAACGTAAAGCTTACAATCAACTAAAGTAAGATCAGTCGATTGTATACCGTTGCCGCCTGTAGTCCACGAAGTACCTATTGTCGCCCTACCACCTTTGACAAATAAATTCCCTCCGCTTATAGTTAAATTGGGGATATCTATACCGTGTGCGTATTCTTGGCTCGTCTCGATTCCGCAATTGCCGTAAATGCCCAAATAGACATGTTGTTCTCCACCGTAGTATAATGCGGGAGCCATGCTCGATGAATAATCGCATGTATCAAAATTGATATATAACGGCGACGTTCTGTCATTAGTAATAAATATATTTACACCATTTAATGAAAAACCGCCTCTTATGTTGAGAGTTACTATATTTTTAGGAACAATAATTTTTTTAAATATGTTGCCGTGATTTTGCATAGCGTCTATCAATAATCGTTTTTTGCCGTTTGTATTTATCTCATCATCGAGACTATATACAATCTCTTCAAATAAACAATCAATAGTTTCACTATAACCGTTTTTGTATTGAATGTTAGCAAATACCGATACTGCATTGACATTAGGTAAATGAATAATGTCCACAGTATCGCCGTTACCGATCAAATCATAACGAACACCGCCGAAATAATAGAAATAATTTATAGCGGAATACACATCGTTTACAGTTGCTCCGTATAGCCCCTTAAATTCCACATTAAATTTATTGTCGTATATATTGCACGACGCTTTATATGGCTGTTTGATAAAAAAAGTATGCGTCTTGACAGTATACCTTTTTCCATCGCTTGATTGCACGGATTCGAAATATATATCCACCGATTTATCGGCAAGCGTCGTTATATTGGAGACTGTAACCTTTGAACCCGATATCGATACGCCGTCAAGCGGCTGTCCAAGCCGCATGGTAACCCCATACGTTGCGGTAGAATTGCACACGATCCTGAACTCATGCGTGCAACCTATACCCAAATATAATGAATTAATATAATCTCTTATGTTATAGTTATCAATAAAAATATCCTCTATTACCGTAGGCACATACATACGGAATTGTAAAGATGTGTGTATCGCGCTTTGTATTTCGATATAATATTTTCCTACACTCTTTTCAAGAATAAATGTAAAGTACATATCATATTCCATCCTTGAACAATCTACATACTGTATTGAATCCGAAGCATCGTAATAATACACTTTAACTCGCATATCGGCAGAATCAAATCGGTTAATCCTCATAACGAATTCACACTGAACTTCGGTTTTCGTATAATTATATTCGAATACCAAACTGCCGCCGGACTCTATCATATGAGTATAATCTTTACCCTCTTCACACAATATAGGATCCACTTCGAGTAACTTACTGTTCATTGCGGACGACACATTTTTTGTACTTGCAGTTTGTTGATTTACTTCAAACGGAATATGCGCGTTTGTTATAACAGTATCATTAACAGCAATTGTATTGTTTTCTTCCATAAAAAAGCAAAAAATCGACAGCGCGACAGAAAACAATACTGCAATAAATACTGTTTTTGCGACCCGTTTATTCATATATGCCTCCCTTTTAAGCAATCGCTTAAGATGTATAAACCGTATTTATTCTAATAAACGGTTTGTTCGGGATCAAACATCCTTTCTACTATAATATACCCTTATATATTTACCTTTGCATTGTATTTTAAAAATAATAATATCGGTCTCGGAAAACCGTACATCTTTATTATTATTATTTTCTGTCTGCGTCGCTCGGCAGTCTGAAATCCGAGCGCGGCGAGAACGACACCGAGCCGATCTTGACGCCGTCCGGCAGGCATGAGCGCTTAAACTGCGCTTTGAAAAATCTCGTAAAGAAAGTATTTACGGCTTTGTCGCGCTGTGCTTTTTCCGTATCGCAAAACGCCTGACCCAAAAGATATTCTATCTTTTCGCGCGTGAATCCGTAGCGACAGTAATAGTACATCACAAAATCGAGAAGGTCGTACTTACCCAATATATCCTCTGTCTTTTGTGCGATCTTGCCGTTCTCGGGCGGAAGAAGTTCGGGCGAGATCTCGGTATTCAAGATTTCTTCGAGCGCGAGCTTGACTTTGCCGCCCAGCCTGTTCGCCTCATACCGAACAAGATGTTTGACGAGCGTTTTAGGTACGCCGCCGTTTACTCCGTACGACGACATGTGATCGCCGTTGTACGTCGCCCAGCCGAGCGCGAGTTCGCTCATGTCCCCCGTGCCGACTACAAGCCCGTTACATGCGTTTGCCATATCGAAAAGCGTCATAGTACGCACACGCGCCTGCGCGTTTTCGTACACTACGTCACGCGACGCATGATTTATATCCTTTAAATGACCGCTCACCGTTTCCTTGATATCGACAGTCGCGAGCGAAACGCCGAGCGCATCGGCAAGACGTTTCGCATTGCCGAGCGTTTTATCCGTAGTTCCGAAGCACGGCATTGTCACGGCTTTTATGTTCTCGCTCTTAGTCGCTCTACGGCATACCAAAAGCGCGAGCGCCGAGTCCAGTCCTCCCGACAATCCGACCACGAGCGCAGCGGATCTTGTCGCGTCGAACCGCGTTTTGAGCGCACGCGACTGCATGGACAAAATGAGTTCTGCGCGCTCGCCCGAATCGTTCGGCACAAACGGGTATTTATCGACTTTGCGCAACGGTTTGTTCAAAGTATCGCCGAGCGTAAACTCCACCGTCTCGAACTTTTTATCCGCCTGTTTGATAACGCCCATTCTGCGCCTGTCCGCAAGCGGACGCTGGACGTCTATCTCCGTTATGACTTCGCCGGCTCCGAACGGTTCGCTTTTTGCTATTACGGCACCGTTTTCCGCTATAATGTTATGTCCCGAAAAAACCACGTCGGTGGACGATTCGCCCTCGCCCGCGTCGGCGTATATATAGGCGCAATGCTGTCTGCCCGACGCACCGGCGACGAGCAGTTCGCGATACTCTGCCTTGCCGACCACTTCGTCCGATGCGGAGAGATTGACTATAACACTCGCTCCGGCGCGCGTAAGCTCGACGGACGGCGGAACGTCCGCCCACATATCTTCGCATATCTCGCAGCCGATCTTAAGTTCGGGATCGGTCTTGCACACATATAAAATATCGCCCATGAGCGCGGACAGACTCTCGCAAAAACCTATACCGCCCGTCGCCGGAGCGAAATACCGTTTTTCGTAAAACTCGCCGTAGTCCGGAAGTTCGGTCTTTGCCGTTACGCCTATGACCTTGCCGCAGGACATAGCCACGGCGCAATTATATAATCTGCCGTCATGCTCTATCGGCGCGCCGACAAAGACAATCATGTTCTCGGGCGTCGCAGCCGCAACGGTCTTTATCGCATCCGATGCTTCGCTAAGCAGCGACCGCGTAAAAAACAGATCGGCGCAGGTATAACCGGTAATGCAAAGCTCGGGAAAGACAGCGATCTCCACGCCGCGTTTCTTTGCGTTTTCGATGATCTTTATTATCGCTTTTGCGTTATGATCCGGATTGCCGGTTTTTATCTTCGGAGTAAAAGCGCCGACGCGCACCGTGCCGTATTTCATGACCGAATCTCCTTTACAATAACTCTATACCGAGACGCGCGCATTCTTCCACAGTCTCACGCTGCCAGACCGACGCCTGCACTTCGCAGATATGCGCCTTTTCCAGCATGAGCATACACAGCCGAGACTGACCTATGCCGCCGCCGATAGTATACGGCAAAACGCCGTCGCGTATCATCGAATGATACTCGTATCTGTATCTGTCTACGGCGTTACACTCTTTGAGCTGTCTGTCGAGCGCCGCCGCATCGACGCGCACGCCCATGGACGAAAGCTCTAACGCGCTGCCGAGAACGTCGTTCCACACCAAAAGATCGCCGTTGAGCGTCCAATCGTCGTAATCGGGCGCTCTGCCGTCGTGACGGCTGCCGCTCGGGAGTACGCCGCCTATACCTATAATAAACACCGTGCCATGGGCTTTGCAAATTTCATTTTCACGCTGTTTGGCATTGAGCGCGGGATACATTCTTTCAAGCTCGTCGGCGGTCACGAAAAACACGTTTTCTTCGATGTGCGCGTCGAGCTTCGGATAACGCAGTTTGACCTTGCGATTGACGAACGCTACGGCTTTGACGATACTTTTTACCGTATCTTCGAGATACTCGATATTTCGATCTTTTTGCGTTATTACCTTTTCCCAGTCCCACTGATCTACGAATATAGAGTGCGTGTTGTCCGCAATATCGTCGCGCCGTATCGCGTTCATGTCCGTGTAAATGCCTTCGCCCGGCGCATATTTATATCTATAAAGCGCAAGCCTTTTCCATTTGGCAAGCGACTGTACTATCTCCGCATCGCCTACCGCCGGCGCCGAAAACGCGACCTTGCGTTCGACGCCGCTGAGATCGTCGTTGATACCGCTGTCCGCCGGCACGATGAGCGGCGCAGTCACTCTGTCAAGCACGAGAAATGACGCCAGCGTTTGCTGGAACACGTCTTTAATGTATTTTATCGCCTGTTGCGTCTCTCTGAGCCCGAGCCGCGGCGTGTAATTTTCGGGTATATATACCATAGATCTTTACGGAACGTAAACTCCGTCTCTGCCGAATAAACGTTTTGCTTTTTCCACATCGTCCTTGAACATATCGCCGGCGGTCTTTTCCACGCGCGGACGTTTTTTCACGCCGATAGCAGTGAGCGTTTCGCCGAGAACGGACATTACCGACTCGTCGCCCATCTGTAAAAATACTTCATCCGGCGACACAAGCGCGATATAATCGTCACGCTCGATAACCGAAACGCCTGCCGACAGCAACCGCATAACGCGCGTCGATGCCGGCGATTTTGCTTTTCTCAGCGCACGTACAAGCTTGCCCATAAGTTCGAGTCCGCTCTCTTTTACCGCCGACAAATGTCTGAACTCCCCTTCGTCGGCGGCGGACACCGCAGTCGATTTCGAATTGCTATCGCCGCTTCTTTCTGGGCGATTAGGCGCCGCCGATCTCTTAATGTATGTTTCGTTCGGTGGCGCGATAGGCTCGGGCGGCGGAACATAATCGTAATCGGGCGGAGGAGGAATGTAATCCAAAGCATCATGCTCGGGAGACAAAGTCTGCGTTACCGGCGCCTGCTGTTTATACTCCTTGCGCGGCGCATCCGCCGATACATCAGGTGTGTAGTTTACCGTATTTTTTTTTTGCTCCGTAGAAGCTACGGAGTTTTTTTCGAGCGCCGATATTCTTTTGAGAAGATCCTCTTCGCGTTGCATGCCGCAAACGAGTTTTACCAGCGCGGTCTCTGTAAACACACGCGGATTGACCGAGTATTTAAGTCCGCTTTCGGCGGCGCCCAATCCTTCGAGTATACGCGCAATATCTTCCATAGCATATTTTTCGGCTGCGGCAACAATAGCGTCGAGCGACGCTTTGTCTGCGTTTATGAGCGTACCCGACGCGGCTTTGGCTTTGCCTACGGACTTTGCCACAAGCACGTTGCGCGTGTAGTCTATGAGCTGGCGCATGACCGCCGCCATGGATTTGCCGCTGCCGACAAGCTTATCCACGGTCAGCAAAACGCCGTTTAGATCGCGCGCGGCGGTACGGTCGAACAGTTCTGCGATCGCCGCCGAGTCGCCTGCGCCCGTCAGTCTTAACACGACGTCCGACGTGATCGTTTCCGCTGCGGACGCGAGCGTGTCGGCAACCGACAGCGCGTCGCGCACGCTACCCTCGCCGAGCCGCGCTATCTCTTCCACCGCGTCGGCGGTATATTTTATATTTTCGGCGTCGTAAATACGCGCAATATGTTTCGCGAGAATATCGGCGGGAACGAGCCGGAAGTCGAATCTTATGCACCGCGAAAGAATGGTCTGCGGCAATTTCTGCGGCTCGGTAGTTGCGAGAATGAATATAACGTGATCGGGCGGTTCTTCGATCGTCTTGAGCAGTGCGTTGAACGCACCGCCGGTCAGCATGTGTACCTCGTCTATTATATAGACTTTATACTTGCACGAAACGGGCAGATACTTGACCTTTTCGCGAATGTCGCGCGCATCGTCCACGCCGTTGTTGGACGCCGCGTCCATCTCGATTATATCGACGTTGTCTACGGCGAGCTTTTTACAGACCTCGCACTCGCCGCACGGACTGCCGTTTACCGGATGCAGACAGTTGACCGCACGCGCGAAAATGCGCGCGCAAGACGTTTTGCCCACACCGCGGCTGCCCGTAAACAAATACGCATGCCCGATCCTGCCGAGCTTGATCTGGTTGGTCAAAGTCGTAACTATCGGGTCTTGCCCGATGACGTCGTCGAACTTCTGCGACCTGTATTTTCTGTAAAGCGTTGCCATAATAGCATTGTAATATATTCGTGTCCGTTTGTCAAGGGAATGACCATTCGCCTTTCGACCGAGTGAAAACGCCTATCCGATCAATTGCGGAATGCCCTAATTGTTGCGGGTATAGAACGTATTTTTACCGGAGCCGTGTTTTGAAATATGTTCGGTATCTACAAGTTCCTTTAACGCCTTTTCGACAGAGCTTGCCGAAACGCTCGGCAACAGTATCGATATATCGGTTTTTGTGAATTTTCCCAACTGTTTTTGTATCGCGTCTTTAACAAGTTCTATCGTCGGTTTCTTTTGGGAAATAATTTCTATTCTTTCTTCAAAATCTTTATATGCCGCAAGAATTATTTCAAGCAGATATTTTATAAACGGCGTCGGATCGCCATTTCCTTCATGCCAACCTTGCTGACTTGCAAGCAGCGCATCATAATACAAATCTTTATTTTTGGATATCTTTGCTTCAATCGATATATACTTGCCTATGTCGATACCGCTTCTGTATAATAACAATGCCGTAAGCAATCTGCTCATTCTGCCGTTCCCGTCTATAAACGGATGAATGCAAAGAAAATCGTGAATAAAGATAGGGATCAAAATCAATGGCTCGATCTCGCCACCACTTATTATTTTGTTAAAAGAATTACATATTGTCTCTATTGCTATCGGAGTCTCTAAAGGCGATAACGGCCTAAATAACGTTTCCGTTATACCCATACCGTCTGTTGCCGATATATAGTTTTGGACGTTTTTGAATTTGCCGCCGATCGAACTCTTACCGGTATGCGCATACATGATCCCGTGCAGCTGTAAAATATAATTCGGCGTGATCGGTATATACTCGTAACTTTCGTGAATACGATTCAATACGTCTCTGTATCCCGCGATCTCTTCTTCGGCACGGTTTATCGGCATGGTTTTATTTTCGACAAGTTGCTTTAACCGCGTAGAAGTTGTGCGGATACCTTCGATAGAATTCGAACCTTCCGTGCTTTGCACTTTGGCTATCTCTATTAGCTTAGTCAATTCGGCACGATCATCATGAGAATATCTTTCGCACTTCCCTTTGCATTGATAAATTTGCGCGATAATATTAACTATGTCGTTATCCCATTTCACATTTTTCAAATTTTCATAATCGAAATTTCTCATAGCCTATTTCCTTTCTCGTAAATTGTATACTATTTTACGAGAATAGTCAACAGTTTATGCGATAGCGGCTTATTACGTTTATCAAGCTATCAAATTAACTATAACGCCCAAGACCGTCGATATTGTATACATACCGGCTATAATGAGCGCACTGTTGAGTATCGGTCTGTTATGTTTTATCAATACTGCATAACCGATACCGGCGCTTACGCACAGCCCCGCGATCGCGCCGCCGAGATTGAGTCCGCCGACAAGATACAGTTCGGTAATGACTACCGATGCCGCGCAGTTGGGTATGAGTCCGACCAGTCCGGCAAGAAAAGGCTGCCAATATCCCGTAGCGCCTATAAACGCCGCTATGCGATCCTCGCCGACATAATATACCGCTATGCCGAAAACTATGTTGACTATCAATATAAAAATCAAAACAGTCGCGGTATGTATCAGCGGATGTTTAAAATACGTATTCCATATGTACGCGGCTTTCTGCTTTTTGGAAGCGGTCGCGTCGGGGGCTGGCGCCGCATCGATCTCGTGATGATGACAGCCGTAAATATGCGCATGTACCGAATCATCATGTTCGCTGAGTTCGCCGTCGGCGTCGAATTCGTGCCTATGCTCTTCCGCATGCGCGTCGCACTCTTCCGCTTTGTTTGCGGTGTTATCGATATGCCCGGTGTTTGTCGCGCTATTGCCGTGCGCGTCGCGAAGGGCGCTATCCGGATCTTTCGACGACGTGCGTTCGATCAGTTTTTCGACCGCGAACACAGAGTAGCCGACAAGCAAAGCGAAACATATTTTTATTATCAAAACCGGCAATATCTTGTCCAAACCCAACTCGAAGTTGGACAGCATGATGGGAAGCGCCTCGTCCGACGTCGCTATATACACGGCAAGCAGCGTGCCGAGCGCTATCCTGCGCTTGCAGTAAAGCTCTGTCGCGACGACGGAGAAGCCGCACTGCGGCACTATGCCTACGCCCGTGCCGATGAGCGGCGCGATCCCGCCTTTGAGCGATTTGTTTACCTTATTCCACTTGGCTTTGCTCTCTATGAGTTCGAGCAAAAGATTCATTGCCAAAAGAAACGGCAAAATTTTAAGCGTATCCAAAAACGCATCGAGAAAAACGTCGCCCATTATTCCGCCAGCCTTTCCGCGTAGGTACATTCGATAAGGTCGGCGATCTGTTTTGCGGCATGCGGCGACCGCCCGCCCTTTTTGATGGCGGCAAGCTCGGCAAGCGGCGCGTACTCGTCTCGCCATTTGACTCCGCGCGATCGCAATATTTGTCTGAGTATGTCTATGAACTTATCCTTATCCGGATTCACGTACGTTATGACAAGCCCGAACCTGTCGAACAGCGCAAGCTCTTCGCCCGTTTCTTTATACCGATCCGATCTTCCGCCGCCGATAACGCCCGCCGCACGCCTGCGGTCGGCAGTGCAATATACAAGGCAGTTCGACGCATTGCCCTGTAACCCGTCGAGCGCGGTTTTGACGTCTGCGTCTACGCCGTCGATATTTACATCGTCTATAATGATCAAAAATTTCTGATTGAGTCCGGCTATCTCGGCAATAAGCTCGGGTAGCCTACCGATATCGCCACGCGCAAGTTCGATAGTTTTCAGTCTGCCGCCGTATTCGTTGGCTATCGCTCTGACAGTCGCGGACTTTCCCGTGCCGCGATCGCCGTACAGCAGCGTATGGAACGCCGGAAGCCCTGCAATAAAGTTCTCCGTGTTGCGGATTATCTCGTTTTTCTCTTCGACGTAATCTTTGAGATCCGACAGCCGCGTGCCGTCGGTCTGCGCGGGCGTAAGACACCCGTCGCGGTATACAAACGCGTTTGCTCCGGCAAACCTGCCGTAACCGCGCGTCGAGTAAAACAGAATAAGTCCGTCATACGTGACCGACAGTCCGCCGGACCCGAACCGCGGAAAAAAGTCCTTGGTAAATTCCGTAACGAACTCTTCGGGCGATACGAGCGACAGCTGTTTAAACAGCAGCAGTTCGTTTTTTACCTGCGCTTTTATCCTTTCCGGGATACGTCCGCCATGCGCCGCAGTACGAGAAAATATATTATCGTCGGTCAGCATGAGAGATTTTATCCACTCGCCCGTACTGTCAGTTCCGCTGTCGGCGACACGCCGAAAAACTTCCGCGGCGAGCGAAAGCTTTTCTTCCTGCGTTTTGGCAACAGTCAGCATTGCAAGCGGCATGATCTCCGTCGCGACGCGCGAAAACACGGAAATTGATTTGTAGCGCAAAATCGTATCCATCTTCGTAAATTATACTCTCACCCGCAAAAAATGTCAACGTTAATTTGCGCCGCCCGACGCGTTCGACAATACTCGTTCGCGATTGACATTTTTCGCATTTTCGGGTAGAATATATATTATGAAACGTATATCGAATCAACAGGATATAATAGACTGCGTAAACCATTACGGGATACTTCCGTTCTGGACGGAAAGCGGATTTTCCGCAGCGCAAATGAGCGCCGTCAGTTTCATGAAGCTGTGGAACATGCGCGAAAAAGCAGTCAATTCGGGCGAGATAGTTTACGGCAAGTTCGTCAATAAAAAAGCGACTTTCGTCTCGCGCGAAGCTTTCCCGTATCTTGCGGCTCTGCGCCGCGACGGATATGATTTCGATTCGCTGTCCGACGAAGGCAAAGCGCCGCGCCGTGAAATAGAGATCATGAACGCCGTCGGCAACGATCCCACACCGTCGTACAAACTGTCGCAATCGCTCGGCATGAAAGGTTTCGACGGCGTCGTCACATCGTTGCAAAACAAAACGTATCTTTGTATCAACTTCAAAAAAAGCTACATGGGAACGGCGTTGCTTTGCCGCCCGGAAGACTTGTTCGGTTATGACTACGTTCGCTCGGCTTACGGACTGTCGATACAGGAGAACGTCGAAAAGCTATTGTCTCTCTGCCCCGGTCTAAAAGAACTCGACGAAAAGATCCGCGCAAAAGCGCTTACTCCCGCCGTGTGAAAAAACACGACTGTCATTGATTACTCATTGCAGATAAAACCATATATTAACGGACTGCATCGAAACGTCTGTACTATATATTATTTTACGGCTGCGATCGATCACCTACAAGAGGATTAATTGTCTGTTTTCGCCGTCCGCGTTTTTTCGTCGATCTCGGGCATCGCCGCAATTAAATAAAATAAGCAAAAATCGCAGAGAGGCATTATACTTCTCTGCGATTTACTCTGTGCGGATTTTTGATCTGTCATATTTCAACCGAACAACCGTCGTATGCGACGGTTATATCATGCTCGCTTGCAAGCGCGGATATTCCCGCGTAATCGAGATCGGTGTTGTGCGAAAAGTGCGTCGCGTAAAACAAAGTGCTTTCATCTGCGACTCCGACTTCACGCATGAGCTGTTTTTGCTTGACTATATCGTATAGCCCCATATGCCTGCCGACGCCGTGTTCTATCGCGCCGTAAGTACAGTCGAGCGCAACGAGCCGAACGTCGACTCGCATTTTTCTTAGCTTTTCGAATACTTCTCTTTCGAGCGGACCGGTATCGTTCAAAAACAAAGCGCCCGCGCCCCCGCGTTCGACGTAATACACCAGGCAATCTTCGCCTTTGGTGTGCGCGGCAGGCAGAGCGATTATCCTCATATCGTCGCTCACGACACAATCGAATGGATGCATCACGGTCGTTATCAAGCCTGCGCCGACCTCAGGACGGAGTTCCCTGTTTACGTCGTTCCAAAAAATATCATGCACCGTAGGATCGCAATAAATATTGACGCGATCTTCGGTAAGGTTTTTCGCGAACGGTCCGCCGCGCATACAGAACTCTTGCGGATAGCAGTGATCCATGTGCGCATGGGTTATAAGCACGCGTTTTATCTTGGACAGGTCGAGCTTAAACTTAAGCATGTGCATATACGTGTCCATGGGGAAATCGAACAGCGTGTCGTCGTCGATAAGAATCTGACTGCGCGTTCTTACTTCTCTGCCGCCGACAGCTTTGGCGCGCACGCATGTAGGACAGTTGCAGAACACCGCAGGCACGCCCTCCGCAGCCGCAGTACCCAAAAACGTTATCTTCATTTAATGTCGTCTCCGTTAACTTTGTTTACGCGCGCTTCGGTCATGGCGGTAAGCGCCAAGGTATCCGCTTTCATCATGGGCGTTTGCGGTATCGCGTCTATAAACTCGATCACTGTCGGCATGGCGTAGTGCGACAGATCGCTCGCTATCTTATCGCGCACGATCTGCGGATCGATATGCGCGCCGGTAAGATACAGCGCGATCTTGGTTTTGCCGCGATCTTTATATTCCACCGCGCACGCACCCGTTATGCCCGGAATTTCGATCGCCGACTGCTCGATCTCGCGCGGAAACACGCTTATGCCGGATATCTTTATTATGCGTTTCAATCGCTGTATAAAGTACACATAACCGTCGGCATCGATATAACCGTAGTCGCCCGTACGCACGAATTTTTTACCGTTTATCTCGACGAACGTCGCGGCATTCTCTTCTGCGTTATCGAGATACCCGTTCATGAGCGTGTCGCCCGCTATGGCAAGCTCGCCCTTTTCGCCCGCCGCCAATACGGTATCGCCGCCCGGCTCGAGAACAACGGCGTCGAGTCCGACAAACGGTTTGCCGAGCGAACCTTTTCGGTTATGATCGTAGTTGTTCACTATACAAACGTTGGTTGTCTCCGTCAAGCCGTAACCCTCGAAAAGCCGACCTTTTGCGCCTGCGTTTTCCATGCGCGTATTGAACTCGTCGAGCAATTTTTGCGGCGCAACGTCGCCGCCCACATAACCAATATAGATATTTTTGAGCGCCGCGCCGTTAAATCCCTTTTGTTTGAGCAATGCCCTGTACAGATTGGGTACTCCGACGAGAAAATGCATCCTGTTCTTTTTTATGAGTTTGACCGCCGATTTGACATCGAACTTCGGCATCAGCGAACTTACCGCACCGTAAATCAGCGTAGTGTGCACGCCCATCGTCAGTCCGTATCCGTGCGACATAGGCACTACGGCGAGCATGTACATTCCTCGCGCGTCCGGCAGTCCCAACGCCTCCAGACCGCGATAACCGAGCGCATTTACGGCGGCGTCGGACAGCTCGATTATCTTCGGCTCGCCGCTCGTGCCGCCGCTGTGCAGATACACGCCGGTATGCGTATCGTCGCGCACAGGCTCCGGCGGAAGCGCGCACTTTTCCACGTCGTCGAAATCGGTAATGTTGACCCCGACTCCCTTATACGGCTTGACCTTTCTGTCGAATATAAACCGCTTGAACGCACCGAGCGACCGCGCCGGATGTACCGATATTATGGGGATATCCTGTTGCAGCGACGAGTATTTTTCGAGATTTATCGACAGCGTTATCAAAAGTTTCGAGTTCGCCGCCGCCATATATTTTTTCATCTGATTGAGCGGAGCGAGCGGATGCACCATATGCGCTATCGCGCCGATCCTACTGAGCGCATAAAAGCAAAACACGCATTCCGGAGTATTGGGCATACATATCGTCGCAACGTCGCCCGCCTTTACGTAAGCGGACAACCGCATCGCCGCATCGTCTATACCTCTATAAAGCTCGTCGTAACTGAACGTTCTGCCGAGATACGCGAGCGCCGGCGACGCGCCGTCTTTTTTATAGTAATCTTTTATCGCCTGATAAATCAGCATGTTAAATTACAGAAACTCCTTTATAGATAACGGCTGTCAAAAAGCCAATTTATAACCCATACAAAGACATGTGACTATAATGATCCCGGCTATAACGACTTGATGAACGAAATAACAAATAAGCGCATGCCGTCCCACAAAACAGAACGGCTTGTTCCATTTACCGTTCATCCGCGGCAAAAGCGATCTGCGCTGCGAATACGCCGCCTTGCCCCAAAACATTCCCAAAAATACGAATCCGATATAAGGAAAAAGTCCGAACCAATCGTCGCCGAACGAGTACGTTCCGAAAATATATCCCAAAAAATGTTCGTCCGTAAATACATAGTCGTGCGCCTGTCGTATCCATTCCTCACCGTACGGTATGTCCGAAAAGCGCACCCATGCGCTGTCCGCTATGCCGATAGACAGCACTATGATACCGAGTACGAGCGGCGCATATTTGTTGACATATTTATTCCATCCCGTAAGGTTGTCTATCGCCGCGCATATTATTATGCTCAGTGCGATACACTGCAAAATGCCGAACACAACTCCGTCTTCCATCAATCCCATCGGGATAAGCGCGAAAGTTATGCCGGTAAACACGAACGACGCAATACCCATCTCCGCGCCGCGGCGCGTATTGTCGCGCGAGAACGAACAACTCGCCCCGACCATGAACAAAAACAGGAAGATAAATACCGCATGCCCCCAAAATCTGAATCCGTCGATGTAATCTGTGCTAGACGCCCAATATGCGCGTGCCAATACGCGTAATTTCTCCATGAACGGATTCATTACGTCGTATGAATTGGAAAACCAGCCGCGAAAATTACCGAGATCGAACATCATATGATCGAAACACATCGCAATGACCGCGATCCCGCGCATGAAATCGAGTTCCCACACGCGCCTGCGTTTATCGCGAAATAACGGTTTTGAGTCGGTGATCATATCCATGTATTATATTTTACTACATCGCATAAAAAATGTAAAGCCATTTTTTCCGGCTTATAAATACACTGCTATCATAGTATCCTCCGACTTAAGCGCGCCGATCGTTTTTCTTACTGTCTACCAACATGTTGCGGTTTTGACAGTAAAACCGAATTTATAAAGCCGTATGGATTTTAAACGATTTTAAAAAATCTTACACTCGGATCGAATATTCAAAACTCCGGAGTATATATCGTGTCTGCGGACTCGAACCGCTGAAAATAACCGGTGCGAAATCCCAGTTTCATCGCATGTTCGCACACCGCCTTGTACTCGAGCTTTTTAAGCTTGATATCAGGTTTACCCACGCCGTTGGGAGTAAACTGGCTCATGAGCGACAAAACGGTATCCGTGCCGACGGCGGACTTTATCGCATCGAGTACGTCTATCGAATTTTTAACGTGTCCGGGCAAAACCAAATGTCTGACCACAAGCCCGCGCGTCAAAATCCCGTCGTTCCACTCGTCGCTTGTTTCACGCATACGCTCGAGCGCGGCGAGCGCAGTCTCGAAATAATCGCGAGCGTTTGAATATTGATACGCGAGCGTGTCGTCGGCGTACTTAAAGTCGGTCAGGAATACGCTTGCAAACTCGCCGGCGCGGCGCACATGTTCCGCCGTTTCGTACCCCGACGTATTGTATACTATCCGTAGCGGTTTGCGCGTTTTTTTCAACGCGCGTTCTATAGCGGAAATATAATGCGACGGCGTGACGAGATCCAAGTCGTTTTGTGCGCTCTCGAAAAGTTCGGCGAGCATGCCGTCGTCGTATTCCTTACCCGAATTGCCGCGGCTTATCTGATAGTTTTGACAGTACGAACAGCGCAAAACGCACCCGCCGAAAAAAACCGCAGTGAGCGGACCCAAACACGGTTCTTCAAACGTAAAATCGTTTATTATCTTGGCTATGCGCGCGTATTTTCCGCCGCCGCATACGCCTATCTTGCCTGCGTCGCGATCCGCTCCGCAACGAAAAGGACAGTCGTAACAGTTCATTTCAGTATCGCTTTAAGCACGGTTTTACGTACCGTATGGAAACTCAGATCGCCGTCCAACCAAAATGTTACGAGCGGCAGTTTCGCATCGGCGCATATAGCCGCTACTTTGGCGTCCCTGTCCTGTCTGTCCGCACGAAGATGCGATCTGTCGTTGAGTTCTACAAGCAAAAGCGGCTCGTACGTATCGCGGTCGACAAAACAGTAATCGGCGACACGAAACAATTCGTTTCGGTAAGACGTATTTGTCTTTTTATCTATGACATTGACGAGCGCGACCTGCGGCACGACCTCGTACTTGTTCGGTTCTATCTGACGCAACTGCAACAAAAAATTGTACTCGGGACGCGTGAGCATCGCGCCTTTACGCTCGTACTTGGCATTGAGCTTGATCTTGTCCTTCGGTTTGTAGAAAATCGCGAACATGCAAAAAAACATGAGCGCGACACTGCAAAGCGTCATTATCCAAAACGTGTCTTCGTACATGTCTCGATACCACGACATCAAGCTTATCGCAAACAACGTGAGACCTACGAAGAAAAATATTATGTAAATGCCCTTTCTGAACTTCATTGACAATTCCCCTAAACAGCGTGCAGGCGCCGCCTAAAATGCAAACAGCGGAATATTTTCCGCTGTGCCTGCTTTAGATAATGCATTATTCTTCCGATGTCTGTTCTTTTTTCTTGGGGTAAATCACAACATATCGATACGGCTCTTTGCCCTCGGACGCAGTCGAAACTCTGTCGTCGCCGGTGAGCGCGTTGTGTATCGTCCGGCGGTCTATGCGCTCCATAGCTTCGAGCTTGATCTTGCGGCGTTTCTGTACGCACTCGTTTGCTCTGCGCCGCGCCATGGCGGTAAGCGAGTCGGCTCGCCTTTCGCGATATCCGTTGCAGTCGACCGTAATATTGACATGATGTTTCTCCGCCCTGCCGAGCGTCTCGGCAAGGAAAGAAAGCGCCGACAACGTTTCGCCGTGTCTGCCTATCAGAAGCGAGTCGTCGCCCGCCGGCGCGGTAAGCTCTATTATATCGCCGTTAAGCGCAGCCGTAACGCCGTCGAAGCCCATTTTATTCACAACATCCTTAACGAATGTCATCGCCTGCTCGAGCGCAGCGCGTCTGCTCTCGTCGTTTTCTTTGCCGGCGGGCGCGGCGTCTTTCTTCTGTGTTTTCTCCGCGCCGTCGGGCTTCGGTTTCGGCTCTTTCTTTTCCGCTTTTTCCGCACCGTTGTTTTTGACGGGACTCTTTTTCACCGAAGTCTCCGTATTATTTTGCGTCGATTTTTCGGCGGCAACGGGCTTTACCGGTTTTTCGGTTTTCTCGGGTTTTGCGGGTTTTGCTGGTCTATCCGCTTTTTCGGTCCTTACCGTGTTTTCCTGCTTTTCTTCAAGCGTCAAACGCACTTTCGCCTTGCGGAACAAACCGCCGGATTCGACGACTTCCACGTTAACTTGATCCAATTCCGCGCCGAGCTGAGATAAACCCTGCTTTATGGCGTCTTCTACTTTCTTTGCCGTAACTTCTATAGTCATATCCGATTAAATCTCCTTGACAAAACCGTTGGGAACGAGACGGTGATTTTACTTTTTCTTACTGTTCTTCGAACTCATATCTACGTTCATGAGATCGTTGGGATCGGGTCTGCCGCCGCGCAATGCGGGACGTGCCTGCGCCTGTTTTTTGTTCTTTTTGTCCTTGCCGCGCACGTCTTCGCCCTTTATCCCGCCTTTGATGTTGTCGGCGACGGGAACGGGCGCGACTTCTTTCGCTCCGGCATTCGGGTTCGCACCCTTGACGTAATGTATGATAGGCGAACCTGCGCCCGACTTTATCGTACGCACACTGCCAGTCGTTATGCCGTACTGACGGTTGCGCCTGCGATAATCGATAAGTTTGATTATTCCCGTAAACGTGAGATTGAAAAACAGTGTCGTCGCGCTGTTGACGACCATGTACAGCGCGAATATGGACGCATACTGCAATGCAAACACCGCCATCATGATCGGCATTATTACCATCATGACTTTCATACTCGTAGCGACGCCGCCTTTATTGTTGACCTGTCCCGCGCGCTTTTGCTGCATGGACGAAAGCAATTGCGAACCGAGCGACAGCGTAACGACAAGTATCGGCAATATCAAATAACCGTTGGTGCGGCTGTGCGTTTTGTCGCTGAGCAGCTTGCCCATGACTTCGTTATACGCAACTTTGGAGCGCATGGCGCTAAGCGTACTTCCGTCTTTTATGCCGTTTGTATCGGCATAGTAATAATCGTCTATACCGGTCTTAAACGAATCGTAATCGAGTATCGCCTTATCGCCCCACGGCACGTCCGGCGCCCATATGTTCTGTATCCAAAGGAAAGACGCCTGAACTTTGTCCGTCTTTTTGCCGTTGCGCGTCACCTTGAAATCGTCCGGCAATATCTTGGCATAGTCCGCGTTCTCTTTGAGCTTGTCCGCAAAGCCGTCGTCGATACCGTAATAATACATCTGATATATTACGTCTTGACCTATGCGCATGGATATATTGTTGGCGTCGTCGAAAGCCGTCGTTGCCGCTTTCAAGTCTGCGGCGATGGGCTTGCGCTCGTCTTCCAAGGCTTTCTTTTCCGCTTTCAGTTTGTTCTTCTCTTCTTTCGATAATTCTTTATCTGCGAGCTGTTTGTCTATCTCTTTTATCTTATCGTCGAAAGGTTTTATCTGCGCTTCGTATTTTTCTTTTTCGGCTTTATACGGCGCGACTATCTCGTTCAGTTTGATCTTATACTGTTCGTTTCGGGCATAGTAGTCATAATCTTCTTCTTTTTCTTCTTCCGCTTTATCCGGACGTTCCTTGCCCTCTATCTGCATCTGCACGTACGAATATTCGTCGTACATCGTCGCGTATTCTTTGAACGTCATGTATTCGGCAATAGTCTGCATGGATATCCAAAGCGTTATGAATATTACTATGGTGACTATCATGGGCAAACACGAAGAAAAGTAACTGTACCCTTCCTTACGGTTTAGCTCCATTTGTTTTTGCGAAAACGCCTGCTTATCTCCGGCATACTGCTTTTGCAGTTTTTCCATGGTAGGTTTCAAGCGTTCGGTGATCTTTTGGTTCTTGTTCATCTTGTACCGCTGATAAAAATCGAGCGGCGACAAAATAAGTTTTAAAAGCACGGTAAAAACAACGATACGCCAACCGTAATCGGCAACGAACGAAAACACGTTGAGTATAAGCAAGTGCCACATCTTGCCGGGCGCAACGATGCTCGGCGCGATCTGGGCAGGCACACTGCCTAAAAACGAGAATACCGAATTCAAAATAGCCATTTCATATCTCCGTGGGGGTTGTCCGGAACGGGATCGAACCCGCCCGCTTTCCATGGTACGCAGCGCAACAACCGTTTCGTACCCAAAAATATGCCCCGAATGACGCCGAACCGCTGTATGGCTTGTACCATATAGGTAGAACAACTCGGCGTATATATACAGACGTCGGGCGTAAGCGGCGATATGCACTTTTTATAAAAGTACACAAGCCCCAAGAAAAACCACCTGAAAGGGATTATGCTTTTCAGTATCCGCTTAGACCGCTTTGTCATTTTTGATAAGCCCCGCGCGCGTAAACAGACGGTACAACTGACCGTCGAGCGCGGCATAATCTCTGCCCGACGCCGACGGATTGGCAACGACTATCGCCTGACATCCCGCTATAGAATCGAGCCGAGTCTGCACCGCGGCGCGCAATCTGCGCTTGACCTTGTTGCGCACGACCGCTTTTCCGACTTTGTTGGAAACGGAAAAACCCACCCGCACAGACCGCGCGGGTGTAAAAATCAGTACGACGTCCGGTTCGGACAGGCGCTTACCGTTTCGGTAAACGTACGAGAACGAACCGTGTTTATTCAATCTGTGCGCTTTATTAAGCAATTATTTGCCGAGCGGCGCGGGCGTAAGATTCTTTCTGCCCTTGTTGCGACGGTTTTTGAGTACGCGTCTGCCGCCCTGCGTCTTCATTCTCTGACGAAAACCGTGAACTTTACGCTGTTGACGTTTTTTGGGTTGATAAGTTCTTTTCATGATGTTCTCCGAAAATCGCGTTTTTCACCGCGATAGCATATTACCGAATAATTATACATGATATACCGCTTTAAGTCAAGGATTTTATCGGTCAAAACAAAAAACGCCGAGCGCCTGCGGAATGAATAATCAAAAATCAGTAATGAAAAGTGTCGATCGCTGTTTTCGATAACGAGATTTCCCGGGCGTCCGAAACGACAGACAAATGGAATTTCGTTTATATCGCTTACTTATACGGAGCGCAGCGAAGATATCTTCATCGTTCGAGACATTATTAAATATCTATTATGTTTATACCCGTTCCGTCGAAGTCGGATCTATCGGTGGTGGTTATTATCGACTGCACGCCTTGTATCGCGCCCAGAAGTTTGTTTCGCCTCGCGGGGTCGAGTTCGCTGAACACGTCGTCCAATAGCAGTATCGGGCTTGTCCCCATAACGTTTGTCAATAGGGCGAGTTCGGCGAGTTTCATCGACAGCGCCGCAGTGCGCTGCTGCCCCTGCGAGCCATATGCGCGCACGTCCGAACCGTCGACCGCTATACTTATATCGTCCTTGTGCGGACCGGTATGCGTGTATCCGAGCCGCATATCGTCGGCGCGATCATGCGTAAAGCTTTTCAGCAGATTTTCTTTTATTTCTTCCGCGGTCTCGCCGCCCGTACCTTCGTATTCGAGATCGAGTTTTTCTCCCGCGCTCGACAAAAACGCATGGCGCTCGGCGGCAATAGGCGCAAGCTCGCGTATAAAACCTCTGCGGCTTTTGATTATCTTGGCGCCTACGTCGGCGAGCAATTCGTCCCACGGTGCGAGCGTACTGCCGTTTGCGCCGCCGCTTTTGAGCAGTTTGTTACGACTCTGCAAAACCTTGCCGTAACGAGTCAGCGCCGAAAAATACGCTTTGGAAATCTGGCAAAGCGATATGTCCATGAACCGCCTGCGGTCGGACGGCGCATCCTTTATTATCTTGAGTCCGTCGGGACAAAACAACACTACCGGACAAACGCCCATAAGCTCGCTCATGCGCGTTATCGCAAGCCCGTTGATGGCGACGCGCTTATTGGTCTCGCGGTCTATCACTATGCTTACGGTCTCGGTAAAACCGTCGCGCACCGCCGTGACGTTAATATACGCACGCGGCATGCCGTTTTTGATCAGTTCGCGATCGCGCGGCGTGCGAAACGACTTGCCGACGCCGGCAAAGTACACGGCTTCCAGAAGATTGGTTTTGCCGCGCGCATTGGCGCCCACAAACGCGTTGCGTTCTTTATCGAGTACAACGGTGCGCTCCGACGCGTTTCGATATTCTTTTACTTTTATCTCGGTTACGGTCACCTTTTGCGTCCGCCCCCGCGTTTGCCGCCGCCGCGCGAACGGTCGTTATTTATTTTGTCGTTGCCGCCGTTTCCGCCCGTTCTCTCGCCACAGAAAACTATCATATGCACTATCGCAACGACAACGATTATCGCGAAAACGCTCCACGCGACGACCGCCCACTTAAGTTCGATATTTCCGAGCTTTTTATAAGTAAACACGAGCTTTACGTTGCGCTTTGCGGTAGCTTTGTCGCCGTAAAAAAGATTATACACGCCCTGCTCGTTTACGCGCACCGCAAAAGTGATATCGCCTGCTTTATCGGTACGAAGGATATTCTCGTCTTTTACGCCTATCGCGTTATATCTTGCGAGCGCCTCGGCGTGCGGATGTTTGTAACTATTGCCCGCACCGCAGGAAATAACCGTATAGAGCGACCGCGCTCCCGTTTCAGTCGTTAAAATATCGAGATAATCGGGCGTCGTAGCGTTGCGTGAACCGTGATGCCCGGCTTTTATCACGTTTACGGAATACGTATCGGTGAACACGTCGTACTTATCGGTCACGCCGTCGGTCTTTGCGGCTTGTACTTTAGTCGCGAACTCGCCGAGATTTTTCTCTTCCGCGTCACCCGACATGGCGAATTTAAATCCGCGGTACTCGAGTATCATGATCGGCGAATAGTTGTTCCATTCGCCGTCGCCGGTATATTTGGTCGACAGCGGCGTATAAAAAGTAAACGTATACTTATCGTCGCCGGCGCCGCCGGAAATAGTTTGGCTTTCGTCGGCGGGATCGGTTATGTAAACGACCGAATTCATATCCGCGCTTTTATAATACATCGATTTTACCGCGTTCGCGTAAACGGCGGTGTTCTTCGAGCGCGCATCCGAAGTAAGATCGGCTTTGCCGGGATCGTCATACGGGTTGGCGCTTGTACCCACGGCCTCGACGTTGGGTCTGTATACGAACCGCGCGGGGTATTTATTTAACACGTAATCGAGACTGCCGCAATGATCGGAGTCCGCGTGAGTCAATATCGCATAATCGAAATATTTAAAATCTTGCGGCAGCGTGTTATTTATAAACTTATCGATCGCACTCTCCACTTTATCGTTGTTCTCGCCGCCGTCGATTATCATAGTCTTGCCGTCGGGAAATTCTATTATCGTGCAGTCGCCCTGCCCTACGTCCACGAAATGCACGTACATCTCCGCGAACTCGGACGTATCGATCTCGTCGTCGCCGTCGCTATCGGATCCGGTATCGTCGTCTACTTCCACTTCGGCATAATACGACAGTCCGAACTTTTCTTCGATAGTCCGCGACCAAATCATAGACACGCCGATCACCGCCGCTATTATGACAAGCAGTATTATATCGGTCAGTATTACTTTCTTTCTGTGAGCATTCATAATTTTATCCTATGTCCGTCGCTGCCGTACCGTGAACTATAAATGAAATAATTCCGTTATCTCGTCGCATTTATCTATCGCGGCTTTGTATCCGAGTTCTATCATTTCGAGATAACCGTCCTTTCTTGTCGATTTGAACGCCGAAGTGTCCGGCGCTACGATGACATCGGACTGCATCAATCCGACTGCGGACGCATTGGC
>CAJUQF010000009.1 GCA_910588315.1 uncultured Christensenellaceae bacterium
ACAGGAAACAGTGCGCACCGCCGCCGTCCTCGAAATAATCGACTCTTATCTTGTGCTTGCTGCCGGCTTTATAATACTGCTCCGTAGTCAAAAGTTTGTCGTAAACGGTCCAGCCGTCGATGACTTTTACATCGTCTATCCATACTCTCACGCCGTCGTCGGCATATACTGCGAGTTTGGAATCGACATCGCCTATCGTGATGTTGCCTTCCCAACGTATAGAGAAGTTATCCGAACCGATACCTTTCGGTCCGCCGGTACCCCATTCGAAATTGATGTTGTGATCGACCTGGCGGCGTCTGACCGTGCCGAACGCTTTGCCGTCGTAATAAGTCGCGTTAAGCCCGCGCTTATCGTCCGATGTGGTCAGCCATTCGGTGGGAACGGGTTCATGGATCTCGCCCTCGTCGATGGGCGCGACAAGAAGGTTCTTGCCGAGTAAATACTGGTCGTTGCGCGCCGCCTCGACGTATTCCGGATATTCTATATCCGTGCGACGCATGACGGGAAGTCCCGTGTCGTAGTTTTCACGCGAAAGCGCGTAGAACAGCGGAAGCAAGCGGTAGCGCATATCGACATACTCGTGCGCGACCTTCTCCGCAGTGTCGCCGAACAGCCACGGCATGCGACCGTCCTGTCCGATGTTCCACACAGCCGTGCAGTGTACGCGGCAGATCGTGGAAAGCGCGCCGTATTGCAGCCAGCGCACATACATATCGTCGGAAACCGCCGCCGTATGACCGCCGATGTCGCTCGACATATACGGGAGACCTACTTCCGCGCCGCCGTAAACGGACGCATAAATCTCTTGAGCAAGCGCCGTGGTGTCGGTCGCTATGTCGCCCGTCCACTGAATGGAATACTTATGCGCCGAAGTGTCGGATGCGTAAGTCCATCTGCCGTGCAAGCAGCCGTCGACGTTGCCCATGATGAGCGCGCGCTCGGCGTACTCGTCAAGGTTTTTTACTTCTTCGTGAAGAAATTCGTCGGTAACGAATTGGAAAGCATACATGCCCGCCGCGAATACCGAGATGTCGGGATCGATGGAATTAAGCTGAACGCCCCAGTTGCGGTCGTACCACCAATAATCGAGTCCGAGCGACAATATCATGGTGAGGTTGTCGTTGCGATACTTGACTTCTTCGCCGTCGAGAAGGTTACCCGTTCCCTTTACGGGTTCCGGATGGTCGTTGAACATTATGTTGATACCCTTCTCATGACATTCGTCGAGGAACTGCGCCATGTTGGGGAAAAGGTTGGTGTCGACCTGATAACCTACGCCGTCCATACCGTTATTGGCATGCCAGTCTTTATCTATAACCAAAATGTCTATGCTGTAGCCTTTGTCGATATAATCGTTTATCTGCTGCATAGCAGTCTCGTCGCTGTAAGCAAACCAGCGCGAATCCCAATATCCGAGCATTTGAAGCGATATAAGTTCGCTCTTGCCCGTGTACGTCACGTAATCGTCGCAGAATTGTTTATAATCGCCCTGCGGCAGGAAAACATAGCAGTCAGACGCGTTATTGGAAAAATCCCAGCCCTGAAGCGGATCGGTATTGCCCGTTCTGTGAGAATATCCGTGTTCCGACGGAACGATACGCGGCGTATCGTTGAGCTGCCAGGCGCCGAGTTCGTCGGACGGGCTGGGCAAATACACGTTGCTCGTCGTGTCGCCGGTGTAACGCCAAAGTTCTTCGCCGCTCGCCGTTTCTATGCGCACACCGGAAAGGCTCGCCGCGCTTTTCGGCACGAAAACCTTATATTCCGACGTAGCGATGACTCTATAGTCGCCGCTGTCGGACTCCGTATGTTCGGGCGCTTTTACCGCCTCGCGGTTGGATATGTAGAATGTGTCGCGATCTTCGAAACCTTTTACGCCGCGATATTCGACGCGAACGACCGTATCCGACAAAAGTCCGACACGCACGTTGCCCACCGTCACGTAACGGTTGGGATCGGGTTCCGTCGGATCGTCGGGTTCGTCCGGATTATCCGGTTTATCCGGATTGTCGGGCTTGTTCGGGTCGTCGGGCTCGGTCGGGGAAGTTCCGCCGTCGTTTGTATCACCGCACGCGCTGAGTACTGTCACTCCGAACGGCAACACCATAAGCGAAACCAGAATCAAAGATAAAAATCTCCTGAATTTTCCTTTACGTGTCGACATCGATTCTCTCCTATTTCGAAATTTTACTTGACAATAGTCGTTATCATAATTATAATAACATTATGCACTTTTGGGAATGAGCATAGTTTAAGCAAATATGAGTATTAGTTAACAACACATCTTTACTCGACATCGGCTGACGAAGTTCATTCCACAAAAGCGCACGGGACCGGCTCATTTCGGATAATCCCGGCAGATGCGATAATGCGGCATAAACTGCGGCAGAATGAAATCGACAAACGCCCGACGCAGCAACGGTCGGGATCTCGGCGCATAGACAGGTATAAAAAATGCGGCACAACACTAAAGATCGGCTTGTCGATCCGTTCGACAACATCAAATACGGAGACGTTTCCGACGAGGACATTACGCACTTTGTCGGAGGGTTCAATATGCCGATACGGGTGGAGTGTATAGGCATAACCCATCCCAATCCCGATTATTATATCGAGCGCAAGCACAGCGATTATTTTATATTCGAGTATGTGCTTAGCGGCGTCGGGCATATCGTTTGCGACGGCAAGGAGTATACGGTAGGCGCCGGCGACATGTACATTCTGCCCTACGGCTCGACGCACAAATATTATGCGGATAAATCCGATCCGTTCGAAAAGATATGGATCAATATTCGCAGCAGCATAATAAAAGAGATAATGCGCGCGTATGCGCTTGACGGCAAGATCGTATTTCGGAATTCCGATTGCAAATCGTTGTTTTACGAGCTTTTTCGCATTGCCGAAAACACGACGTTCAACGACGAAGTTTGCTATACCGCCGCAGAGATAATCTTCCGCATAATCAACAAACTCGCGCAGACCGAAAACAGCGGAGCGCGCGCGTCCGCCATAGCCAAGTCCACAAAAATCATGCTCGACGACAATCTTTACGGCAACATAACGGTGGACAAGATAGCCGAAACGCTCGTCGTATCCAAAGTCCACGTGATAAGCGAGTTCAAAAAGTATTACAAGACCACGCCGTACTCCTACTACATGGGACGAAAAATGGACATCGCAAAAGATATGCTCGCGACTTCGTCCATGCGCGTAAGCGAGATCGCAGAAGCGCTCGGGTTTTGTGAACAAAATTATTTCTCGTCGCTGTTCAAAAAGAAAGTCGGGTTATCTCCCGACGCCTATCGAAAGAAGATGTATACCCCCCCCCCCCATTTGAATAATGCGATCCGTGTAACGACAAAACGCCTGCCGATGCGACAGGCGTTTTCCTTTTGGGTTATGCACATTACGGTGCGGCGTGCGATCACGCCGTACATACTCCCGTCATTTCGACATGTGGGCAAAACGTACGGATATCCGGCATTGTGTATATTGCGTAATCGCAGGGTATACTTAACCGCCGTATCTTTCGTTAAACAATTTTGTTGCATAATTCGTAGGGAACGACGCCCCGGCATACCGCTTATTATCGTAAAGCATTTATGTTGTGTAATTCGTAGGGCGGTTAGACCCTTGCCTGCCACCACTTTGATTATTGCTTTACCATAACGGGACGCAAGGGTCTGCGTCCCCTACAAAGGTCGATTCGATTGATATTTACCATTGGAACATCTTTACGGTTATATTACGTTTTCCTTTACATACCGTAACGAAATTTAATTGTGCAATTCGTAGGGAACGACGCCTCGGCGTTCCGTTTTGTCATCGTAAAGCAATTACATTGCGTAATTCGTAGGGCAGGCAGACTCTTGCCTGCCACATCTCGATTTATTGCTTTACCATAACGGGACGCAAGGGTCTGCGTCCCCTACGAAGATCGATTCGATTGATATTTACCATTGGAACATCGTTATGGTTTATGATATATATTTCTTAATTCCTTTATCTATCGTAAAACATTTATATTGTGTAATTCGTAGGGAACGACGCCTCGGCGTTCCGTTTTGTCATCGTAAAGCATTTATATTGTGTAATTCGTAGGGCGGTCAGACCCTTGCCTGCCGTTTCTCGAATTTATTGCTTTACCGCATGCGATAAATCGATACTATTTAAGCGCGTCGACCAAAGCGTTTATCATGTTGGGCGTGAATTTGTTCGCATATTCGTGAGCGGACGGATGGATATCGTCGCTCATCCAGCTGTCGGTATTGACAGATCGGAGATTAAACAGATCGACGACTATGATATCCCACTTTGCTTGGATCATTTTGAGCGTGGCGTTTACGAACGCGCCGTACTTTGTGCGATTGCCCCAACTGTTTCTTATCGCACATGTGTATATGACGACCTTGGTATCGGGCGACTTGCGCTTGGTCTCCGATATGATGTGTTCGATCGCGCCGCAGATCGTGCTTGTATCGAAACCGCTCGTGACGTTTGAACCGGTCACCGTGCCTGTCGGTTTATTCTGCGAAAAATCGTTGGTGGAAAGCTGCAACATCAAAAATGCCGGATTGTCGCCGAAATTGAATTTTTCGAATCGCGACACGTAAGAATCGTTGGCGGGCGTCACGTTGCCGACGAGCGTCGTTCCGCTTACCGTCTCTTTTACGTATTTGCTCCCCGTAAGCTCGGAGATCTGCTCGGCAAACGATTTTCCGCCGCTGGTATAGCCGTAAGATATCGACGAACCCAAATGGTATATCGTCTTGCCGTAAAGCGGATGTTTCGACATCGTTTCGTAGTCGGAAATCGCCGAAGTCTTGACGTCGAGATAGTCTATCTTGCACGAAACTTTATGCGAGTCGGCGCCGATACTCGTCCATTCGAAATAGTCCTGCCCGTTCACGGCACGGATCTTGGCGTTGAGATCCGCGCTTGCGACCTTGGCGTCGGTTATATTTACCGTGCCGCTCTGATTGTAATTCAATTTCGTGAACTTATCGAAAGAGCCGCCGTCCACGGACAGCGTATAAGTACCGTCCTTATAACGAACGGTGTACTCGTGAGACGATTTTATCGTCGCGCCCGGAACGTCCCAGCAATAATTGAAGTAAAAACCGCCCTCGTTGACGCCGAGATACGCGATATTGTTGTCCGCATACACGCCGAAGTATACCCTGCCTGTCACCGTCTTGTCGAGCGACGCCAAAAGTTCCGCGGACGCGCCGCCGTTTGCAAGCACGCCGCCGATGTTTATCTCCCACTCGGCATCCTCTGCGGTCGGCATGATTATGTTTTGATCGAGCTTGACCACGGCATTTTCAAACGACATCGTCGAGCCGTTCGACGAAGCGGTGCCGGCAGTCAGCGTGCCGCCGAAATTTCTGCCGTACGACACGACGCTGTACTCGTAACTGCTTTTACTTCCGCCGGCAAGTTCTGCGAGCCACTGCTCCTCGCTGCCTTTGTACTCGGGATGCGCTTTTATGTAAAGTTCGTAAGCCGACAGTCCGTCCTTGCCGGGCGCGCCGTCCGCGCCGTCGATACCGTTAACGCCGTTTATGCCGTCCTTGCCCGGTTCCCCGCCGCACGCAAGAACGGTCGCACCGACCGTGACCGCCATAACGGCAGATAACAATAATGCAAGCGCTTTTCTCATAATTTTCTCCTTGTATATCAAATTGCAGCGCGAATGGGATTTACTTTTTTCGCCCACTTCACCTATACGTTTTGATTTTATCACAAACAAACGCTCATTTAAATGAGTATTATTAAAGCGTTTATATATATTAGTAAAAACCGCAAGGCCTTTGCGATCGCGCTCGCGATCGCGATCGTGACGTTCCGAACGATAAAATAGATCGCGACATACAAACAGTCGCGATCCCGTTATTTAATACAGTATAAAGCGTGACAGAACATCGAATTCGCCGCCGCAAATCCGCTCTTTTAATAAGCTTTACGCGCACGGCGCCGCCACACTCCCCGACAGACCGCGCATATACAGTTTATAATACTCGCCGCGTTTTTGCATAAGCTCGGCGTGACTGCCGCGTTCGACTATCTTGCCGCCGGAAACGACCAGAATTATATCCGCCGACCGTATGGTGGACAGTCTGTGCGCTATTACAAAACTCGTTCTGCCACGCATCAACTTTTCTATTGCGTTCTGAATAAGTTTCTCCGTCAGCGTATCTATGGACGACGTTGCTTCGTCCAAAACGAAAATCGCGGGATCGACGAGTATGGCGCGCGCAAACGAGAGCAGTTGTTTTTCGCCGACCGACAGCGTATTGCCGCCTTCGCCTACCGGCGTATCGTAACCTTTTTCAAGTCTTGCTATTATATGCTCAGCGCCCACGCTTTTTATCGCCTCGTCGAGCTGCTCGTCCGTCGCGTTCTCTTTGCCGTAAGTAAGATTTTCGCGCACAGTGCCGGAAAACAAGTGCGGCGACTGCAACACGTACCCGATATTGTCGTGCAGCCACGATACCGAGCGTTCGCGGCAGTCTCTGCCGTCTATAAGCACTCTGCCTTCGGTCGGCTCGAAAAATCTGCATACGAGATTGACTATCGTCGATTTGCCTGCACCGGTCTCGCCCACTATCGCAACGGTAGTACCCTGCGGTACGTCGAGATCGAAATGCTCGAGAACGTATTCGTTGCCGTCCGGATATTTGAACGTAACGTCGTCGAACTTGATATCGCCTTTGAGTTTTTCCCAATTTTCGCGCTTGAAATTAAAGCAGTCGCCGTACTTTTCTATAACTTCGGGCGTGTCCTTAACGTCGCTTTCGCTTTCCATGAGCGACGAGAACCGTTCGAGATTGACGCGCACCGACACGAGATCGGACAATGCTTCCACAAACCACAGTACCGGATCCATAAGACCTTGGGCGTACGTCATAAACACGGACAGCACGCCTATTTCGATGACGCCGTCGACTGTTATGATACCGCCGTACCACAAGACGAGCGCGAGCGCGACGCTCGACGCGAAAGTAATGAGCGACATGAGCAATGCTCTGTGATGCCCTATGCGTTGCGACGTGCGTTTCATGCCGTCGGTTTTTTCGTAAAAATCTTTGTCGAGCAATTTCTCTGCGGCAAGCGTCTTTGTCGTCGCCGCGCCTGTTATGCCCTCGTTAAACGCCCCCGTGATCTCCGAGTTGATCTCGCGCGCCTTGCGATTGAGTTTGGTAAGCCTGCGCGAAAAGTACACCGATATCGATGCGACGACCGGCACTATCGCAAGCACTATTACCGCAAGCACCGGATCGAGCACGAACATTACTACCGACGCACCTATGACGTAAATGATATTCCATATGCTTTGATGCACGTCCCAGGATATTATCGCCGCGACGCTCGACGTATCGCTCATGACCCGCGCGTGCAGTCTGCCCACGCTGTTGCGGTTGTAATACGAAACCGACAGAGTTTGCAAATGATTGAACGCGTCCCTGCGCATATCGCGGAGAATGAACATCTCCAGCTTGCAACAGGAGTACGCGGATATGTAGTCGGATATCAAGCCCGCCGCGATCACGGCAAGATACGCGAGCGCAAAAAACAACAGCCCGTCCGTGCTTTTTTCCGCAATGAAATTATCTATCGCGTACTGTTGAAAGAGCGGCACGACCGTATTCAATAAGCTCGCGAACACACTGCCGATTACGAGCATAAGAAATATTTTTCTATGTGTAGACAGATACGGGCGCAGTTTACCCAACCCGAAAAATCTCAAGTGTATTTCGTCGGCGGTCGCAACTTTATTATCGACGTGTTTCATCGACCGCCTCCTCTTCGAGTTCGACGGCGGTTTGAAGCTCGAACGTCTTTTTGTAGATACCGCCTTTAGCCATGAGTTCGGCATGCGTACCACGCTCGACTATCCTGCCTCCGTCCATGACGATGATGTTATCGGCGTGCATGACCGTGGATATCCTATGCGAAATGATCACCGTCGTCTTGCCCATATTGGACTCGTTAAGATTTTGCCGTATATTCGCATCCGTCTCGCTGTCCACCGCAGATAACGAATCGTCGAATATCAAATACGGCGTCTCGCGCGCGAGCGTCCTTGCTATCGCGACGCGCTGGCGCTGTCCGCCGGAAAGCGTAACGCCGCGTTCGCCTACCACCGTGTCGTATCCGTCGGAAAAGCCTTCGACGTTCCCGTCGAGACAGGCAAGCGCCGCATAGCGCGCGATCTCGTTTTCGGGCATGTCGGGATCGGTCAATGCGATGTTTTGCGCGACGGTGCGAGAATATATATACCCTTCCTGCATAACAAAACCGATATTGCCGTGCAACGTCATCGGCGAAATGTCCGTGACGTTGCGTTCGCCGATCGTGACAGTACCGCTTGTCGCCGTATATAGTCCGTCTATAAGACAGGCAAGCGTGGACTTGCCGCTGCCCGTCGAGCCGATCACGCCGAGCGTACTGCCCTGCGGCACGGTCAAATTTATATCCGAAAGCACCGTCGCGCCGTTATCGTAAGCGAAACTTACGTTGTCGAACACAATATCGCCGGAAAGTGTGCCACACTTCTCGTCGCCGTAGTTTTCTTCTTGTGCGTTCATGATATCGTCGATACGTCCGAGCGCGACGCCGGCTTTGCTCAGATTGGAAATTATCCTGCCGAGCTGGCGCACCGGTCCCAACAGCATGGTGTTGTACGAAACGAACGCGATAAGATCGCCTGCCGTCATGTCACCGTTTACGCAATACACCGTGCCGAGCGTAACTATCAACAGCAGCTGCAATGCCGCGATAAAATCCGTGGTAGTCCAAAACATCGCCATGAACTTTTCGAGCCGCACCCATAGACCGGTATAGTATTCGTTCTGCTTGTCGAACTTGTCACGTTCGTATTTCTCTTTGCCGAACGCGCGCACTACGCGCACGCCCGTCAGGTTTTCCTGAGCGTAAGTCGACAGTATCCCCTCGTTCTCGTCGCAGCGCTTGAACGACGCGCGCGCCTTGATATGAAAAAACATCGAGTAGCCCACAAGCACGGGAATGAACGCCGCCGCGATCGCGGCGAGCTTGACGTCTATGGTGAACATAAAAACAAGCGACAGTATAAGCAACGCGCCTATGCGAATAAGCGTGAAAAATTGATTGGAAATAAAATCGGAAATGGTCTTCGCGTCCGATGTACAGCGCTGAATGATATCGCCGGTATTGTTTTCGGTCTGCCATGACAACGGCAGTCTTTGGATATGCGAAAACAGTTTGTCGCGCATTCTTTTCATGAACTTTTCGTTGGCGCGCGTATTGAAATATGCCGAGCAATACCGCGACGCCATCGACAGCGCCGCTATCGCGATAATGATCACCGCGATCAACCATATATCCTTTTTCAGCCGTTCGATACCGCCGAGCAGTTCGGTAACGCCAAAGAACTCTGCCGGTATCATGTCGTCGCCTATAACGCAATCTATCGTAAATCCTATTATCTTCGGCACGACCACGGCGAGAAACGTCGTTATAAGACTGCACAACGTTGCAAAGACGAACATGAAAACGCTGCCTTTGAGAAAATATCTCAAAAGCTTGCTGTTCTTGGTTTTATGGACCGAATGCGCGGTATTTGTATTTACGTCTTTCAATTATTATGTACCCGATAAATGAAGTAATAAGTAATAGTGAAAAGTGAAAAAGTGCGAACGTTTTTCAATCGATAATATTTCTCGACTTCGCTCGAAATGACAGGTAAACGACAAAGCCATTTTGATCGATATGCCCATTTTGTCATTTCGACCGGAGCGCGAGCGGAGAAATCTTTGTTGCAAATCCGTTCATTGTGCAATTCGTAGGGCAGGCAGACCGTCTGCCGCTCCACAGATTATCGCCTTGCCGCAAGCGGAGCGCATGGGTCTGCGCTCCCTACAAACATCTTTCTGTATTTGCTTTACGATAAGCATTTATATTGTGTAATTCGTAGGGCAGGCAGACCCTTGCCTGCCATTACTTCGATTATTGCTTTGCCGTAAGCGGAGCGCCGGGGCGTCGCTCCCTACAAAGATCTCTCTATATTTGCTTTACGGTAAGCATTTATAATATGCAATTCGTAGGGCGGTCAGACCCTTGACCGCCGCTTCACGGATATTGCTTTTCCACAAGCGAAACGCAGGAGTTGCGGCATGTAGAGAAAAAAATGCGCTCGTAAAATCTATTACCGTTACGAGCGCATTATGACTTTTATATTGAAGGATACGGGACGAAACTACTCGGTCGCAGTATCGCCTTCCTTGGCTTCTTCTATCTGCTTCTCTGTAGGGATATCGCTCTTGGCACGCGTACCCACAAACTGCGGCTCCATGCCTGCGACGCCGTCCACTTTATAGAAATACGTGTACGCATTGGCCCACTCGTCGACCTCTGCGAAGTAAGTGAAATACCCCGCCGCGTAATCACAACTTATACCGGCGGACGCAGTGCTTTCGGCAAGCAGCTGTGCCTCGCCGCCGAACCCCTCCATATGCGGATAGAGCGGCGCACGGTAAAAGTCCGAATTCGATCCGGAGAAGTATATATAATTGTTTTCTATAAAGAGCGGAGTTCCGGTAGTCGTCGTGATCGTATCTACGAGCGGACTGTTTATATCGTTGGTATAAAGTTTAAGTCCGGTACTCGACGCACCGACGAAAAATACGGTGTTGGAATTCTTGTCGCTGCGGAAAGCATAGGTCGCGGTAAAGTCGCTCGTTATCGCCGACGGGAACTTGCCCGTTTCGATATTGACAGTCTTTTTATCGTCCGGCAATGAGTTTTGTTCTTTCGCATACGACTTGGAATACGTCATGAGCATATCGTGAAGATTGGTATACTTGATGTATGTGCTTGTGACTTCCGTCGAACGGAAGAACACCATACCGTCGCGCACCGCCTCGATCGTCTCCGTCTGTCCGTTTTTGGATACTACGAAATTCTCGCTGCCGTCCGGACGCATCGCCTCGATCACCGTGCCGCCGGTCTGATTGTCGCTGTCCTTAACAGGACGGACAAAATAGATAAAGTCCTCGACGGTGTTTGTGCTTATGCCCTTGTAATAAGTATCGCGCACGGGGAAGTATACGCTGGACGCGTTCACTTTGAACGTAACGGGATCGTCGGCTTCCGCCTTGGACGGATTAACTTTTACCGATACGATATTTGTGTTTTCCAGCGCTACGAGATACACCGAGCCGTTGAACTTGTAAAACGCATACGCCGACGAAGAAGTATCCACCTTCTCCGTAGTAGTATATATCTTGGTCGGTTTCCCGCCGTTAAGCGGCATCATGAAAAAGTCTGTTCTCGTAGTCTGCACGGTACCCGATTTGTTGCGCTCGTTATTGGGGCTTGCAAAGTACGCATAGTTATCGTAGATGAACACACCGCCCCTCGAATAACCGGACGTGCCTATCGTTTTGGGCGCTATCTTCGTACTGTTTACAACGTTTATTTCGTTATCGAAATAATCCTTGCCTTTTTTGTATTTGAACTCAAGACATTCATCGTCCATAACGGGTGCAAAGTATTTATGTCCGTCGCGCAAGGTGTCTTCGCCGCTGAGCTCGGCACGATAAAGCGCGCCTTTTACGACATCGCCCCACTTGTTGGCAGATCCGTTAGTATCGTCATAGCCGCGCGTACCGTTTATAAAATACAGATAATTGCCGTATGATACGACCGAACCGCCTTGGCTGGTCACCACGTACGACGTGTTCTGCGCCGGGAAATTTACTTCCGAATAACTGTCTCCCGAGCAACCCGCAAGCACCGCGGGCGTTGCGGCAAGCACCAAACCCAGCGCCACCGATATTGCTGTTCTGCTTCTTTTCATATATACTCCAAAAAAGATTATAACCGTTTTTTATCGAATTAACCGCTTACTCTGCGTCAATTTTTTATCTTGAACGATATGCGCGACGACTGCAATCCGTCGCCCGTTATCTTGACGATCGTCTTAACTTCTTCCGGATCGGGCTTGACGACCGCGAGAGCTCTTCCGCCGTACACCGGACATTCGTCGAACTCGCTCTTTCTAAGCATGGGGTCTGCGTTTATAAACCCGATCAGCGTGCCGCCCGTCACCGTCGCAGTAAGAGAACGCATAGCATACGGCACGAGCGCCCCGTCCTTATCGCACACTTCCACGCGCACGAACCCGTAATCGTTGCGCGACACCGACAGGTTCTTTTCGAAAGCCGAAAGCCTTATGAGTTTGGGTGAACCCGCAGACGACAGCGTACTTCTCGCGCACTCGACGCCGCGGTAATACGCAACGGCTTCCAAAGTACCGGGATAGTAATCCACTTTGAACGACGCTATGTGCTTGTTGACCTTACCGGCAAGTCTCCGTCCGACTATTCTGCCGTCGAGATAAAGCGCTACTACGTCTCCCGACGTGTAAACGTCTACGTCTATCTTCTGTCCGAGATGACGCGGCCAGTTCCAAAGATCGGTAGGCTCGTCCGTTTCGGGATCGCGCGGCGATATGCCGACAGCATTACGCTTACCGAGAACGATACTCTTGTATAAACTCTGCGGTTTGAAACAACCTATCGCATCTATATCGCCCGACGTCGTATAAATCTCATTGAGCTTTCCGCCGCCGGGATAGTCCATGCCGCAATCGAAGAAGTCGCCTATAACTCTGTCCGTACGCTCGGCGGCATCGTGGCTGTCGAACGCCTTATCACTATTGACTCGTGCGCCTACTACCAATCTGCCGTACTTTATCGCCTCGGTTTCGTACAGCGGATACAGATAGTTAAGCCCGCAGATATCCACGCACTCCCACGCGCCTTCCGTCGCACCGTCGAACAGATTTTTCTCTCTGCCCGCATTGAGCGCCGCAGCAGGCTCCGTAAACCGGGTATGCTTGCATCCTGCGGCTTCGAGTTCGAATGCCGTCGGGACAAGCTCGCTCACAGATACCGTAACGGGTCTTGTCGGATCGGTCAAACGTATCTCGTCCGATATTATGCTTATTTTTTCGTGACCGCCGTTACGGTCGTAACACTCCGGAATATCGTCGGCTATGCCGTAAAGCGTCACGCTCGGATGCGAACGCAAAACTTTGACTGCCTTTACCGCATCGTACGAATCGTATGTAAATATCCCGCCGAGCGGCGCCTTTGCCGAACCGAGATCGGGGATTAGATCGATAAACGCAAACATTCCCACATCGTCGCACGCGTCGAGCGTCGTCTCCGTCGGCATGCCTACGAAATGCACCGCATTGTAGCCGATTTCTTTCAAAGCGGATAGCTTGCGCTTTTCGTTGGAATATACGGCTATCGCACCGACAGCCGCGTCCGCATGCGAAAGGTATGCGCCGTAAAGTTTGGTCTTTCTGCCGTTGATATACAGTCCGCGCGAGGAAGAGAGCGTGCGCGACACTATTCCGAAACGCGTTGAGTATGTCTGTTCGACGTCGTCCGCCATGAGTTTCGCCGCCATGGTGTACATATAAGGATCGGACGGCGACCACTCGTAAGCGTTGTTGATGCGCACGCGCATGTTTATCGGTTTGCGCTGTCCGGCGCGCAAAGTTATCTTGCGCTGTTTCTTGCCGGCGCGCTTACCGCGCGCGTTTTGGACCAAACATTCGAGTACGAATTTTCTGGGTCGGTCGTCGTTATTGTAAAGTTCCACTTCCGTATCGGCATAAGTTTTGCCGTCGGCATTTTCGGTTTTGACGAACACGCCTTCTATATCGAATTCACGGTCGTAGACATCGAGTCTGACGCCGCCGGCTATGCCCAGCCCCAAATACTTGTCCGACATTTCGGCGGACGTGAAAAGTTCTATGCGCAACGTATTGTGTGCGCCCGAGAGATCGAATCCGTAAAAAAAGCTCGGCGCTCTTCCGTCAAGTTTACCGACGCTCTCGTCGTTGACAAACACTTCGCCGTAACCGCATGCGCCGTCGACAAAAAGCTCGACGTTCCCGTTCTTAACCTGCGGCAGCGCGCGCGAAAAAACAGCCTTTTCGGCTGGAATGTAACCATTGTAATTGCCGAACGCAAGCGCATAATCGCGCGGCGCATCGGCAGTCACGTCGTGCGGCAGATCGCATTCGTAATGCTCGCCGCGCGCGTCGACATTCCAATTGGTGTTTAATTCGACACTTTTCATACTCTCATTATAACAATTACACTTTTAAAACGCAAGTAATTTACGACCTATTTTTGCTAACCGCCCAAAAGAATACGCGGCGTGCAACGACAAAACCGCACCGACGCGGATGCTCGGCGGTGTAATGCGCGTAAATCACTCAAACATGCGGCGTGCGTATCGCCGCAAAACCCGCTGCCCGCTCTATCTATCTATGCTCCACGAGCATGTCACGGTTTCGGACACGGAAAGCTCTTCCGGTTCCGCCCCGAACGCCGCGGCGCGCATGAGCATGGGTCTATTCGAATCGGACGCATAGTCCACGCAATAGAGCGCACCGAGCTTGACGCCCGCCGCCGACGCTATCGTTTCCGCATCGCAACGCGCCGCGCGCACCGCGGAATCCAAAAGCGTCTTACGTTTGACGTCGTCGAAAAACACAAACGCGACGTTCCAATTTACGTCCGAATCGCAGAGCTTATCCACGGCATGCTCCAATTTTTCGGCGTCGAATGCGAATTCCGTCGAGAACGTTCTCGACGCGCGGTATACGGTATTTTTCTTTTCGTCCGTCACCGTGCCGACCGATATGCCGCCGCCGCGTACTTCGAACTCGCCGAGCGACGCCGACACTTTTGCCGAACGTTCTTCCGCTTCCGCTATCGCCGCGGAATACTTTTTGTTCTCGCCGCGAACGGTTATGCTTATGCGCACGAGATTCGCCGCACACTTTTCAGTGACTGTTTTAGTAACCGTTATGACATTATTTTTTTCCATGATTCCTGTTTCCGTCTCCTTACGAAAATATTTGAAATCCTATTATCGACTTACCCTGAGCCGCTTGGGATAACCGTTTTTTATCACCGGACTGCCGTCGCCGCTCAAAGCCGAATATCCGAGTCCGAGCGCATATCCGTTGTACGTTATCGCGGTGTAACCGCGCGGCGCGGACATTTCGATCTGTCCGCCGCAGAGATAATCTATCGCCCGCTCGCCTATCTCGGTACTTCCGAACAACGCGAGTTTGTCCGCGTCTAACGCATGCACGAGCGCGTAACCGTTGTCGAACACGTGTTCGCGCGCCGCGGTAAAATCGGGGATATGCGTTCCGATAGCCACGGGCTTGAGCGCCGAACACTCCGGAAAATCCTTATCCGAAAATCTCTGCGCGCCTTTTCCCGTAGTTGCGACGGACAAAGTCAAGGCGCCGAACGTTTCTTTGCTCACCTTTTTACGCATGTCGGAAAGTTCCGTCCTACCGCCCAACGTTTTGCGCAACACGCAGTAGAAATGCCCTTCGCCGTCGAAGCTCATCGGGTATATGCGCCGCGCGGCGCTTATCCCGACGCCGCGTTCCGTTCCGGCAATGAGCGGAATTTCTACCGTCTCCATGCCGAGCGAACACAAATATTCGACGTTGTTCTCGTTCTCTTCCACGGCGAAAGTGCAGGTGCTGTACAGCATATATCCCCCGCCGCACAAAAGCTTTACCGCGCTCGCGAGTATATCGCGCTGACGCGCCGCACACCCCTCCACTATCTCGCGCGAGTACGGCACTGACTCGTAGCGCATCATGCCGCCGCCGCTGCACGGCGCGTCTACTATCAGCGTATCGAAGTAATCCGAGAATCCCGCGTCCACATAATCGTCGGCAGATCGGCACGTAACGACAGCATTGCCGACGCCAAGACGCTCGATATTTTCCATTAGCGCCTTAACGCGTTTGAACTCCGGATCGTTGCAAAACATGATACCGTCGGTGTACTCCGCCGCCTGCGTACTCTTGCCGCCCGGCGCCGCGCAAAGATCGAGTACGCGTTTGCCGATAAACGGCGCGAACGCCGCGACCGCCGCCGATGCGGACGGCTCCTGCATGTAGTACAATCCGGCATGATAAAGCGGATCGAGCGACGGCTTGACGTCCGTGTAAAACGAGTTGTGACACAGCGGGTTTTGCCTAAGTTCACCGCCGAACAGTTTTTTAAATCGCTCGACGGATATTTTGCGCGTGTTGACGCGCAAAGCCTTGTGCCGCGGTTTGTTGCGGTACGCATTCAAAAAATCGTCGTACCTTTCGCCCAAAAGCGCGCGCATGTATTCGAAGAAATAATTCATTCCGCACCGCCGTAATCGACGCCGTAAAGATACAGTCCGCAAGCCGGCGCGATATCTTTGGCGTAAGACCGATCGCGCCGCGCTATAAGCCCGTCGATATCGATGCGCTCGCCGCGCCCCGCTTTTATAAGCTGTGCGGTGATTATACGCACCATGTTATACAAAAAGCCGTCGGCGGTTATGAAAAACTTGATAAACCTACCGTCGCGTTCGAAATGCGCGTCGTATACCGTGCGGATAAAAGTTTTGGCGCCGCCGCCCGCCGCCATGAACGTGGAAAAATCATGCGTGCCTTTAAGCTTGTCCGCGGCGGCCTGCATCGCCGCAACGTCGGGTATATGATCGAGCATGGCGACTCTGTCGTTAAGCACTGGAAGATTCCCTTCGAACATCAAATACATATACGTTTTGCGCTTGGCGGACTTTCGCGCGTCGAAATCGCTTTGCGCAGGCTCCGCCGACAGAACCCTGATCGTCCGCGGCAAATACGCATTCAGCCCGCCGACGACGTTTTTAAGCGGCAATTGTTTTTCGACGTCGAAATGCGCGACCTGCGCGAGCGCATGCACGCCCGCATCGGTGCGTCCCGATCCCACAACGGAAGACCGCATGCCGAACAATTTAAAAACGGCGTTCTCGACGGAGTCCTGAACACTGCCGCCGTTCGGCTGATGCTGCCAACCACAAAAATCCGTTCCGTCGTATGAAAGTGTGATCTTGTATTTCATGTGATGTTATGACCCGTTGTTAAACGAAAAAGTAATAGCGAAGAGTGAAGAAGATCGGTGGAATTTATTTATGAGATTTCTCGACTTCGCTCGAAATGACATAGTGTGTTGTAGATTGTCCGTATTATTATGCAAAGTACATCCGGTGTGTAATTCGTAGGGCAGGCAGACCGTCTGCCGTTACTTTGCTTGTGCTTTGCCACTGCGGGACGCAAGGGTCTGCGTCCCCTACGAACATCTTTCTGTTATGCTTTACGATAAGCTTTTTTATTGTGTAATTCGTAGGGCGCGACGCACTGCGTGCGAGTGAATAAGTAATAGTGAAGAGCGAATAGGTGCGGTCGAACTTTATTTATTAGATTTCTCGACTTCGCTCGAAATGACACAGGGAGTTGATGATCGTCCGTTTTATTATGCAAAGCACATTCATTGCGTAATTCGTAGGGCGGTCAGACCCTTGACCGCCGTTTCTTCGATTATTGCTTTGCCACTGCGGAGCGCAAGGAGGTCTAAAGCTCCCTACGAATGTCGTTTCTGTTATTGCTTTACGTTAAGCATTTACATTGTGTAATTCGTATGGCGCGACGCCCCGGCGTTTAAACACCGAGTACCTGTATAAACGCCCAACCGAACCAATTATATTTAAGGAACAGTATCGCGACGGTAACGGCGCACCAGAACAGCAAGCCCAATACGTCGCCGACGCGGAAGTGCAATTTTTTCATGCGAGTACGGCCTTTCGCGCCGCGGTAACAGCGGCTGTCCATGGCGTCGGCGAGATCGTCCGCACGCCGAAAACTCGACACGAAAAGCGGTATAAGCACCGGTATCATGGCTTTGATCTTTTTAAACGGATTCTTGGATTCGAACGCCGCACCGCGCGCCTTTTGCGCATTGATTATCTTGTCGGTCTCTTCGATGAGCGTGGGGATAAGCCTTAGCGCAATGCTCATAATAAGCGCGAGTTCGTGTACGGGAAATTTGATCAGTTTAAGCGGCGACATCAGGCTCTCCAACCCGTCACACAGCTCGGTGGGCGTGGACGTGAGCGTCAGTATCGTCGGCATGAGTATGAGCAGGATAAGCCGCCAACCGAGTTTCAGCGCCGCATATATACCGTTAAGATAGATATGAAATATCCCCCACTCGGCAAGCGGTTTGCTGCCCGTATCGGTATAGAAGATCATCATGAGCAGCGTGGTGATAATGAGTATCACTATTATCACTTTAAGGCTTTTAAGCACTTTGAGTATGGGTACGCGCGAAAGCAATATCGTCACGACAACGAAAAATGTCATCAGTCCGAACGAGAAAAAACTTTCGCAGAAAAACACGGTCACCAAGTACAGTATGAGTATAACAAGTTTGAATCTCGGGTCGGCGCGGTGGATTATCGAGTTCGCGGGATAGTACTGACCCATTGCTACGTCACGCATGTTCACCCGCCTTCAGAATAGCGTCCACAAGTTCGCTTTCCGTAATTATTCCCCTGTCGATCGCGACGCCCGCACGCGCAAGTTCCGACGCTATCTCGGTCACGAGCGGCAGTTCCACGTTGCACTCGGCGAGCAATTCTTCCGAACCGAACAGCTCGCGCGGCGAAAACACGCCTTTGACCCTGCCCTTATGCAAAACCGCTATCTTATTGCAATACTCGGCGATCTCGTCCATGTTGTGCGAAATCATGACTATCGTCGGGCAGAACTCTTTCGCGTTTAAAACAAGCTTCATTATATCGCGTTTCCCGAGCGGATCGAGTCCCGCGGTCGGCTCGTCGAGAACGAGTATCTCCGGGCGCATGGCAAGCACGCCCGCGAGCGCGACCCTGCGCTTTTGTCCGCCGGACAGCTCAAACGGCGAACGCTCGGCGATCTCGTCGTAATCGAGTCCGACAAGTTCTATCGCCTGCTTTGCGCGCGCCTTTTGCTCGTCGACGGACAGTCCCAGATTTTTCGGTCCGAACATAACGTCCTTGACGACGGTATCGTCGAAAAGCTGATGCTCCGGATATTGAAACACCATGCCGACCTTGGCGCGCAGTTTTTTAAGGTCTATCTTTTTAGCCGACAGATCGATATCGTCGACAAGCACCGTGCCGCTGTTTTTCTGCACGCGCGTCAACGCATTGAAATGCGAAACGAGCGTCGACTTGCCCGCACCGGTATTACCGATTATACCGAAAAAATCGCCCGTCTCGATATCGAGTTCGATATCGAAAAGCGCTTGAGCGGAAAACGGAGTTTTGGGGCTGTACACGTACGAAAGCTTGTCCACTCTTATCATGCCGCACCCCCGATCCTTTTGGCGACGGCAGCGACGAGCGCTTCGGTCGAGAGCGGCACGCCCACATTCATGCCGCGCGAATTAAGCTCGCGCGCGACGCGCACATACACCGGCAGTTCCAGTCCGACGCGCGAAAAAAGTTCGCCGTCCGAGAAAAGTTCTTTGCCGCCGTCGGCTGCTATCTCGCCGCGATCTAATATTATTATCCTGTCCGCCTCGACCGCTTCTTCCATGAAATGCGTTATCATGACGACCGCCATGTTTTCTTCGCGATTGAGCTTTTTGACGACGCTCATCACTTCGCGCCTGCCGGCGGGATCGAGCATGCCCGTCGCCTCGTCGAGTATCATAAGCTCGGGCTTGAGCGCCAGAACGCCGGCAATGGCGACGCGCTGTTTCTGCCCGCCCGAAAGCCGTGTCGGTCCGCTCTTTGCGTAATCGAGCATACCCACGCTCTTCAAAGCAAAATCAACGCGCGCGCGTATCTCGTCGGGCGGCAAACCGAGGTTTTCCGGTCCGAACGCAACGTCGTCCTCGACAATGGTCGTCACCATCTGGTTGTCGGGATTCTGGAATACCACGCCTATCTTTTTACGTATCTCGATAAGATCGGATTTTTTCTCGGTATCGAGTCCGTCGACTGTTACGCTGCCGTTGTCCGGAAGTATAAGCCCGTTACACAGCCGCGCGAGCGTGGATTTGCCCGAGCCGTTGCACCCGACAAGCGCGACGAACTGTCCGCGCTCGACGGAAAACGACACGTTCTTCAACGCTTGAATATATTCGTCGTCGCCGCTCGGATACGAGTAGTCGACGTTTTTGAACTCGATAAAAGGCATAGCAAAATTGTATCACCTTGAAACGGATATGTCAAGTCTATGCAAAGTTCGGATTATCGTTTTATATTCTCTCAAATAAATATCCGTAATTCCCCATTAATTATGTCGTATAATTTTTATGCTGTAAATTCGTAAAGCGCATCATTGACCGCCGTTTCTTTGATTATCGCTTTTTCACAAGCGGAGCGCATGGGTCTGCGCTCCCTACGAAAGTCGATTCTGTTATTACTTTACAATAAAATTGAGAGCCTGTATGATAATAACCGTCATTCCCATTACATATCGCAAAGCATTTACATTGTGTAATTCGTAGGGCAGGCAGACCCTTGCCTGCCGTATCTTTGATTATTGTCTTGTCCATACACGGAGCGCATGGGTCTGCGCTCCCTACAAAGTTCTTTCCATAATTTCTTTACGATACATTCCATATCCGAATATGCGTATACATCGACTCCGTTATTGCTTTACCGCAAAAAATCCGAAAGCGTTTATTGCTTTCGGATTTTCGATCATGTTCATAAAAGTCTGTTTATAAACTTTCGACGTACAGTATCAATGCGGTACGCGGATCGTCGGCTCTTACGCGCAAGCCTTTTATGAGCGCGCTGCCTTTGACCTTTGCGATATCGAGTTTGCCGTCGACGTCGCGCACACGATAATACTTGTTGGGATTGACGCCCTTGACGCTCAGCGAGATCTCTTCGATATCGCAATCTACGGGGCGCACGGCGGTAATGACGCCGCTGTCGATCTCGTCGTCGAAATACATGTATGCCGTCCACTCAGTCGTACAGTTTTCGCCGCGATAAGGCGTGAGATTGTAAAAATCTTTACAGAAATATTTCTCATACTCGGCACGCTCTTTCTTGTACTTTTTGAGCAGATCGTAATCGAAGTTATCGTCAATGTAATATTGAATAAACGGAAGATTCGCCGTGCGCAATACGTACGTGTCGCATACGCCCGGTCCTATCTGAACCGTCCCTTCCTTTCCCTGCCCGGTACTATACGGCAGCCAACGCGTGAGCGTCTGCGTTATGGCAAGACGGAGCGCAGCGCTTGTTCTGTCCGAGTCGCTGCGGTTGAGCGGCAAGGATCGGCGCATCGATTCCAAGCTGTTTCTGCCGCCGCCCGACGCGCAACTGTCGATGTACGTGCATTTACCGGTATCGGCAAAATATTCGAGCAGTTCGTCCCATAGCAAGTAATGACCCTGCATATACAGATTTTCGGTTATGCCCTTGCGGTCTTTGCCCTGATATCCGTCGCCGACGCTCCAAAAATGCCCGGGGTCCATATTGAAGTCCTCGCGGTAAAAGCTCGCCCCCGACTTTTCCATTGCGGATATTATGCGTCCGAGTACCCATTGCCGCGCCGCCGGTATTCCCAAGTTATGCAGATAAGCATTGTTATTTCCGGCGTCGGACAGTACCCAACTGCGATCGTAGCCGTAATTTCTCACCATGCCGTCGAGGTGCGTCACGCGCTCCGGCTCGAACCACAAAAGCGTTCTGCTGCCGTGCTTTTCGCAATACTCGGTATTTTCTTCTATCGCGCCGTCGCCCCACTTGACTTCGTCGAACTCCCATGTACCGACCGTTCCCCACCAGTCTTCGGGAACTGTGTTGCCGTACGGGTCGGAATACCAGCCCGCATCCAGCCAGCGGAAATCGGCGGTGCCGCCGTTCTCGTAAAACCGCGAGAACGACGGATACCAGGTATTGCGGTCCTCCGTGATACTGCCGTCTGCGCCGTTGAGATTATGCGTATCGTAAATCGCAAGCACGGAATCGTGCGGCTGTACCTTTTGCGTGCGCGTGCCGTCCTCGTACGGCATGTTGCAGTCGACAAACCACTTACGCCACATGTTCATGGCGGTGTCCTCGTCGGCGTCGTAGTACCTTACAAACGCCATGAGCGGCGTGCGAATCTTTTCGCCCGGTTTTAAGTACGTACACATATCCACCGTGCCGGTACCGGTGTAATGCGCCTTACCCGCTGCTTTATCGAACTCGAAGTTCGCTTCCCACGTGCCGTCCCAACCTATGGCAAGAAGAGTGCCGTTGCCCTTTGCTTCCAAATTGAAGTACGGGAAATACGTGTGGCATGCTCTGCCGCGCGTCGACTTGAACCCGACCGCCTTTTCGCCGAGATCGAAGTCATACGGAAGATAATGATAATCGTAATCGCCGTATATGCCTTTGAGCCGTGCGCCGTCGCAGTCGAGCGCGATATCCGCCGCGTTTACCTGCTTTATGACGCCGCTGTCGGTTTTGCCTTTATTCTCGAAGTACACGGTGTAATCGAACGCGCTGTATTCGGGGTAAACAGCCGATACGAGCGTGACGTTGAGCTCGCCGCGGAAGTTGAACACCGTGGTCGTCTTGGTGCCGCCGTCCACTTTTTCTTCGGTCTTTTCAATCACTTGGAAATGCTTTTTGGGAAAACCGGCGTAATACTTGTTATCGTAAACGAAATTTACGGGGAACGTCTCGGGATTCTCGAGCATCGCGTAGTACTCTTTTTCCACTTTAGTCATAACAACCTCCGAAGATGTTTTATCGGTATCTTTTGCGCCGTTATCGGCGTTGCGCGTCGCGGCGATGCCCGACGTGCCGCAAGCGCAATTTATAACGCCCATCGCTGCCGCAAGTACCGCCGTAGTAAATTTTTTAAAAGCTTTATTCATTGCCGCTCGCTCCTTTTTTGAATTTATACTCGACTGCGCCGTCCACTCTGTGTTTAAGCAATTTATATAGAGTCGACAAATCGTCGTCCGCGTTTTCTATCCGATTTAAAACGACCGATATAGACGCAACGGTATTTTTGGTATAGCGCGATCCGTTTGCGACTATCTCTCTCGCGCGCAGGACGAGTTCATCCAGTTCTTTTTGAGTTACCGTCTTTGTAAGCGCGTTTTGCGCCTTTTCGATATTACATAGAGCCGTGTCGACGGCGTACTGCGAAACGCCGTTTAGCGCGTCGCGCCCTGCCGCGACCGCCGCCCTAAGCGCGTCCGCCGACTCCGCCGTGTACGGCGCGTAATCGAAACTTTCGAGTTCGGCTAATTTGCTCGCGAGCGCCGCCGTCTCCACTTGTATCGCGGGCGACGTCACCGCGAAATTTTCGAAATAGTTGGGCGCATAGAAACAGCGCAGACCCACGCTTCCCGATCCTGCCCCGATTTCGTAAGAGAACAGCCGCCCGTTAAAATCGGTGTACGCGCTTAACGTACCGCCTTGCACCGTCACCTTTAAATGTACGGTATCGGAAAAACACGGCACAAACTCGGCTATAGCCCGCTCGCCCATATATTTGCCGTTTTTAAACTCGTGCAATTTTACTGTGTATGTTTTATTGCCGACTATGCGTTCGACCTGAACGTCCCAGGCTGTTATCGCGTCCAAGCTGTTGCCGGGATCGCGCGCCTGCACATAAATCCCCGCGTCTATTTTGCCGCCGGGGTTGATCGACGAAATATCCACTTCGACCTGAACGTCGGAAAAAGTCCCGCCGCGATATATCGCTTTCGACTCGCAAAGCGTCGGCGCATACAGTTTACCGTCCAGCATATACATCGGTTGTTTAAATTCGGCGTATAAATCGAAATCATGCCGATCGCTTGATTCGAAAGTTACCGTATGCGTGCCGCCGTCCACTTCGGGCGCTTCCGCGACAACCGGCAACGAAAAGCAAAAAGTCAGACACAGCGCGACGAGGAGAAAACAAAATATATTTTTGGTTTTAATCATGTCCGTTTTACTCCTTTTCGACTTCTACGAGACGGTAGTTGTCTATAAGCATATAGCAGCCCTTGTCGTAAGAGATCTGGTCGCAACCTATGCGTATACACGTTATAGCCGTGTCGCTGCCTTTGAACTTTACGGAGAAAGAGCCGCTGTCCTTGCCTGCATCCGGTCGTATCGCTTTCTTATATTCCGAATCCGGATTGGTGTAAAAATCGTCGTTAAGCAAGAACGAATAGGATTGCGGCGTTACTCCTTCCGCATTGACTATAATATAATCGAATGTAATTATATAATCGTGATCCGCATTCATTAACGACTCGCCGTTTACGTAATGCAGATATTGGTTGACTTGGTGTAATTCCATATGCATAACGCCGTTACAACGAGACGCATATGTGGGATCGGTGAGATGGCCCAAAGTGCCGTCTCCGGGACAATATCTTAACATATGATTTCCGTCGCGTTCCACAAGAGACGTCATATAGTTGTCGTTTGTCATATGCAAATTCTCTTGCGTCTTTATATTCCATTGGAAAACGTTCGTATCGTCGAAGTCAGAGAAATATCTGACGTTGGAAGTGATCTTTAAAGTATGCTCCATGCCGTTGGAGAACACGAGCGTCACGTCGGTAGTCAAATACAGCTTTTCTAGCAACGCTTGTTTTATCGTCAGCTTGTTGCTTTCGACTACGAAATCGCTTACAGCGAGTTCGGGCGTCGAGTGGTCGAATTCGATCAAGCTCCAATCTTGATTTTGACCGATATTTGCCGTAAACTTGCTTTTTCGTGTTGCCGAGATAAGCGTCTCCGTTCCGAAAGTACCGGGAACTACCAAGTCGCCCGAGCCGAACACATAGTTAAATTCTGTCGTCGGGATCTCGGTGACGAAATCGCTTTTTATAGGTATCCATACAGGGATATCGCCGACGTTCGTATGCGCCGTAAACTTGTGCGTGCCCAACTCGAGCGCGTCGAGCTTGGTCTTGTCGAGCGCGGCGCTTTGTCCGGGCGTCGCCAGATAATCGACGCCGTTATACATGAGCGAATTTATAGTCTTGTTTTTGAGCGAGATCTTATAATCTTCGGCTTGACCTTTTATGTAATTAGGCATGTCGAGCGTTACCGGCTTATCGGTCTTTGTAAGCACGAAATTATCTATCATGACGGACCTGCCGTCTGCCGCTTCGAACTGCGGCAATGCTATGCGCAACAGCGGTATGCCGTCGACATACGCAAACCAGCCGCTGTCGAACGTATGTCTCTGTCCGTCGCATACGAGCGGGTATCTGTATTCGGACCAACCGCCGACTGACTCCGCCGCGCCGCCGTTATCGCCGCCGTGATCATAGAAATTGCGCTCGAGATCGGTGCCGTTTTCCAGGAGCGTCACAAACTTCACACCCGTAACGTCGGATATAATATAGTCGAACTTGACGCGCACGAGATTTTCTGCGGAATTTACGCCGCTTGCCGCATAAAAAGGATGAGAGTGCGATGCCAGCAATTTTATCTGAAAAACACTCGGCTCATCTATTACAGTACAGTTTTGAGTGTCTCTTACATACAGCGCTTTATTACCGTTACCTTCCGTTTCCACGTCGGATATACCGCCGCTGACCCCGTACAGCACGCTTTTATAATCGCTTGCGGAGCCGGTTTGATTATGAACGTCAACCGTATCGTAATCGACCGCCAATACTATGTCGCTGTTTACCGTAATGTCCTGCACGTTACCGTTGGAGAATTCCACGCGGAAGGACGTCGTGCCGTAGAACTTACGCAAAAGTTCTTTGTCGAGACGAAGACAGCCGTTGCTCTCGCCCGCCGTAATGCTCGCGAACGTCTTATAGTCGACGGTGTAATCGGTATGATACATCTCCGCGCCACCGCTGATATCATGCTTTTCGAGATGCTTTAACGACACGACCGTTGCGGTGGAAGAAAAAGCGCCGGCAAACTCGATATCGTCGCCGTAATACGAAAAGTTCTTTTGGGTCTCGGTAAGGCGCGCGAGTTCGTCGTTTACTACGGGGATAACGACCTGCGTCTCGCCGAACGCCGTGACAATGCGAAGCGTGTTAACGCCTATCGCGAAAAGCTTCATGTCGTCCGCGTCGATAACAGTCTTGCCCGTACTATCTATCGTGTACGGCAAAGATATCTCGCCCAGGTACAGTTTGTAATCGAGTCCGCCCTGTATATCGAGTGCGTAGCCGGTCCCGCTCGAAACGCCGTACTCTTCGGGCGTCGCGACGGTAACGGTCGAATCGAGTTCCGTTATGCGGAAGTTGTCGACATACACTTCGCCGCCCCCGCCGCGAAAATCGGCATGTATGCAAATACCGTTGCCGTAAATTTTATTATACGGTAAAACCGAGGAAAAAGAGTGTAATTTTTCATCATTGTCCGCACCGAGCAGCAGTTCGTAAGAAAAACTCTCGGCGGACGGAAGATCGCGCGAACTCTCGTATGTGAAAATTCCGTTAGATGTTCCGACCGTGTAATAATCGAAACTTACCGCGTAGTATTTGCCGGGCTTGAATTCGAGCTTGCGCCAAGTACTGTTAGACCACGGTCCGTTGAGCGTTATATATCGGTTGCAATCGTAAAGCACTTCGGTCGTGTTGGGCGTTATTTTAAGGACCTTGCCCGTCATATCGCTGCCCTCTGGCGCGTTCACGATCGAAACATTGTCTGCGTATTGATACATCGGATTAAGTCCGGTATTGCTCTTAACGTCGCTGTGTTCGGTTGTTATATCGTAATCGGTGTAAAAGAAAACATTGTTTAGCACGGTAAAGCTGTACCGATCGTTGTTGGACAGCTCGACAGTAAAATCGACGTTGCCTGTAAACTTATTGATCCCATCGGGCTTTATTCTAAGCTCGCCGCCGACGTAATCGTACATATCGCTCGGCAATACGTAATCGCCCGAAACTATCCGCTCGACCGTGACATCGCCGGTAAGTTTGAACGATACGTATCTATCGTAACCGTACCTGAATCGCTTGACGGTAACTTCGTCGAACTCAGTCGGTATCGTATTTTCCACAGCAACGCGGCACACGGTCTCGCCCAAAGCGTCGGAATCGGTTATGGCTTTTACCGTAACACTTTCGCCGCACGGCACGGATAGTATGATGTCCTCGGGTATAACGAGACAGCCGGTTTCTTTGTCGTAAGTGAATTCGCCCTTGTAAAGCGTTTTGTTGCCGAACTCCACATAAACGAGATTACTATCTTTTAGATCGAGCGGCAGCTCGAGTTCGTTTCCGCCCGCCTTGTCGTATGCAAACTCTGGCTTGGAAAACACGGGCGCTTGCGCGTCCGCCCACACGGCGTAGAACGTGACCGTACCGCCGTTTTCGGCTACAAGATCGCTCACGTTTTGCCCATCGGTATATTTTACCGCGCCGTCCGCCTTATCCGACCAACCGCCGAAAGTGCGACCCGTATACATGAACACGCTATCGGGAATATCAAAAGCCGTGCCGTATGTACATTGCACTTCCGGCATACTTCCGACACCGCCGTTAGCGTCGAATTTCAACGTGTAGTTATTAGCAGTCCACATCGCGGTTAGCGTCATGTCCGCCGTGACTTTCAGCTTGTCGCCCGGAGCATACGTATTGCCGTCGTAGTTCCAGCCGTCGAATGTGTAGCCCGTTTTCCGCACCGCCTCGGCAACCGTCACGAGCATGTTGTTGTTTATCTTTTGCGAGTCGACCTCTCCGCCGCCGAGCGTATCGTAAGATACCGTAAAAGATACTCCCGGTTTATTCTGTTCATTGCCGCCGGAACCTTCCGACTGACTGTCGGCGCATGCGCATATTACAGCCCCCGCGGAAATTGCAAGCGTCGCCGCGAATATTGCGCTTAATCTCTTTTTCATTTTGCCTCCGATATACACAAGATAATACTTAAAGTCGGTTTTTGCCCGCTTTTTTACATTATAACACATATATTTTCGGTTTTCTACTGTAAAATATTGCAACTATAAGTTAAGTATGTTACAATTGGATTGTAACTATATTCATTCGCAACGAGGGTCGAATTTATGGATACCGCAAAAAAGAATTTCAAAACATTAAAAGCTTACTCGGCGCATCAAGCGTCGGAGTTTGCGCACGAAAAGCGTTTGAGTTTATTGAACAGAGACGATCAGGACGCCATAATGCTGCTCGGGCGCGCTATCAATTCGCCGCTAAGGTTGGAGCTGTTGCGTATGCTCAATGATCACCCCATGTCGCTCACTGAAATAGCAAACGCGTTCAACATACACGTTTCGAGCGCGGCGGTCCATATCGGCATACTGTCCGACGCCGAGCTGTTGAGTACAGACTATGCGACCGTACGCAAAGGCTCGACTCGATATTTTTGCTACAACGATACCAGAGAAATCACTATAAAGTTACGCGAAATTTTCGGTGACAAACGCGATCAACAAACGCCTGTGGTTTATAACATAAATGTAGGAGATTACGTGGACGGTAAATTCAGCGATCTGAGTTGCGGATTCGCGAGCGAGACCACGCATTTTGTGTCCAACGTATCAAACGACATGTTCATGCCGGAACGGCACGCAGCGCAAATACTTTGGACATACGACGGATACGTCACGTATGCCGTACCCAACGGGTTTATAAAGACCGGCAATGTCGACAGCGTAGAACTCAAGCTCGAGATTTGCGCGGAAGCGTTCGGGTATAACGAAACATACAAAAGCGATATAAGCTTTTTTATTAACGACAAGCGTCTGTGCGTATACACTTCGCCCGGCGACTTCGGCGCACGGTACGGCAAATTCACGCCCGATTGGTGGTACAAGGAAAGCACTAAGTACGGCTTGCTCGTGTCGATAGCCGTCACCGACAAGGGGGTATTTCTAAACGGCGAGCTTGTCAATAAGAATATAACGATCAATGATCTCAACCTGTCAAACGGCAACAGGATACTCTTGCGCATAGAAGTGGAAGAAAACGCCAAACACAAGGGCGGATTCAACCTGTTCGGCGAAAAGTTCGGAGATTACGATATTCCCATCGTTTTCACGGCGTATATGAAAAATAATAGACGGTAAAATAACGAACGAAATTCATTACACATAATTTCATAATATAAGAGGAGTTAAAAAATACAGTCATATTTTTAATTTTTTAGATTTCTCGACAAGCTTGAAATGACAATAATGTTTTCCTGTCATTTCGAGCTTGTCGAGAAATCTATAACACAAAGCAATTACATTGTGTAATTCGTATGGTGTATCATTGACCGCCGTTTATCGGATAATTGAATTACACAAGCGGAGGGCAAGGGTCTGCCCTCCCTACGAATATCGATTCTGTTATTACTTTACAATAAAATGGAGAGACTGTATAACAATAACCGTCATTCCCCTTACATATAGCAAATCATTTACATTGCGTAATTCGTAGGATAGGCAGACCGTCTGCCATTACTCGGATTATTGCATTGTCACAAGCGGAGCGCATGGGTCTGCGCTCCCTACAAACATCTTTCTGTATTTGCTTTACGATAAGCATTTATATTGTGTAATTCGTAGGGCAGGCAGACCCTTGCCTGCCATTACTTCGATTATTGGCTTACCATTTTCGGGACGCAGGGACCGTTTCTTTGATTATAGCTTACGATAATCGGTCGATATTAAATCTTGATTTTTTTCATGCGGACTATAAGATATACGATAAACGCCGCGGAATATACACCGAGAGTGATATAACAATAATACGTCGGCGTAAACACGCACGCCACGGCGCATAAAAGCGACGAATAAACGCCTATATGCCAATCGCTCACCGCCACGGCACAAAACTTCTCCGCGGCGACGCCGGCATACTTTCTGCCGGGCGCGTTTATTATCGACGGGAGAAAGCCGGCGATTATAGATATGAGAAACGTTACGAGCAAACAAATTATCGAATTTATATTTGCACGCGCGACCGAATCGCTCGCCGCGAATTGCCACATTATTCCGTATATGATCACGCTGTCCACGCATAACGACAGCATTATCGAAAAAAGTATGATCGATAAGAAATTATTTTGCATTCTGCCGCGCCGTTTCAACGAAACCGCGATAACTATGATAATTTCCGGTACGACGGCAACGCAGAGCAACAACAAATTAAAGAACTTGCTATAGTATTCTTCGCTCATAAGATCCGCCGGACGATAGAAAATAGCCACACGACTCGGCAGCATATAAAACGTGATGCCCGTGGCGAAAACAGACACGGCGGCTATCCATAACGCGATCGTAACAATGATCTTTTCGGCATCCGTAAGACCGTTCTTTTTTATCATCTTCCGTCCCCCGCGCCGGTTATTTTCAGATAGCTTGCGGCATTGAGATCGAGTCTCGCCGCAGGAATATTTTCTTTTATCATGTCGCGCGCCCGCACTGCGACCATAGCAGCATTGTCCGTACAAAGCGACATCGGCGGGAAATAAACGTTCGCGCCTATTCTCTCGCCTTCTTCTTTGAGCCGCGCGCGCAAATACGAATTTGCAGATACCCCGCCCGCCGCAACCACGGTTTTTATACCGGACCGCTTTATCTCCGCCGCCGCGACGTCCACGAGCATGTCGACGGCGGTCTTTTGAAAGGACGCGCATATATCGTCGACGTTGGGAGTATCGCCACGCTGTTCGAGATTATGCAAATAATTGACAACGGCGGTTTTAAGCCCCGAATAACTGAGTTCACCGTTGCGATGACGATTCTTGTGTTCGATAAAGTTAATATTCGCCGTACCGAGCTTGGCGCGCCTGTCTATCTCCGGTCCGCCCGGGTACGGCAATCCGACGGCGCGCGCGACCTTGTCGAAAGCCTCGCCGATCGCGTCGTCCGTCGTCGATGCGATCATTGTAAAGCTGTTAAGCCCGTCGACACGGCACACGCCGGTATGTCCGCCCGACGCTACGACAGCCAAAAACGGCGGCTTCAACTCCGGCGTTGAAATATAATTGGCAGCGATGTGCGCTTCGATATGATTGACGGCATACAGCGGAATGCCAAGCGAATACGCAAAAGCTTTGGCGGCGGACACACCAACCAATAGCGCGCCCACAAGTCCGGCGCCGTAAGTGACGCCGATCGCGTCAAGTTCGCGTTTACTTACGCCCGCTTTTTCGAGCGCTTCGTCGATTACGGGAAGTATCGCCGTCAGGTGGTTGCGCGACGCTATTTCCGGCACGACGCCGCCGAACCGACGGTGAATGTCGATCTGCGACGATATGACGTTGGACAAAAGTCTATCCCCCGCAAGCACTGCGGCGGACGTTTCGTCGCACGACGTTTCTATTCCCAAAATAATCGTTTCTTTCATCTGCCGTTAGTTTATCTTTTTGAGATAGTCGAGTATGAATCCTTCGAGTTCGCCGTCCATGACCGACTGTATATCCGAGTTTTCGTAACCCGTTCTGTGATCTTTGACGAGAGTATAAGGCTGGAACACGTACGAGCGGATCTGACTGCCCCACTCTATCTTTTTAAGGTCGCCCTTTATGCTTGCGGCTTTCTCCGCCGCCTCACGCTCCTTAAGCTCGACAAGCTTGCTTTTGAGCATGGTCATAGCCATTTCGCGGTTCTGAGTTTGACTGCGCTCGTTTTGGCACGTCACCACTATTCCGGTCGGGAAATGCGTTATACGTATCGCCGAATCGGTCTTGTTTATATGCTGACCGCCCGCGCCGCTGCTTCTATATGTGTCGACGCGGATATCGTCGGGATTTATCTTGACTGTTATATCGTCCTTGATCTCCGGCATAACTTCGAGACTCGCAAACGACGTGTGCCGCCGCGCGTTCGCGTCGAACGGCGAAATGCGCACCAGCCTGTGTACGCCCATTTCCGCTTTGAGATAGCCGTACGCGTTTATACCGCGGGCAATGAATGTTATGCTTTTTATGCCCGCCTCGTCGCCATCCAGTCTGTCGAGAACTTCCACTGCATAGCCGGATTTTTCGCAATACATCTTATACATACGAAAAAGCATGGACACCCAGTCCTGCGCTTCCGTACCGCCCGCGCCGGCATGAAGCGACAAAATCGCGTTCGACTTGTCGTACTCGCCTTTTAGCAACGCCGCTATCTGCGCCGTTTCCGCCGCCGCCGCGAACGCCGACGTCTCGGAAACGAGTTCGTTCATAAGCTCGGCATCAGGCTCGGACTGCAAAAGTTCCGCCATTGCCGCAAGATCGTCTGCCGTTGAGAAAAGTTTGGCGAACTTTTCGAGCGTGTCGTCGATATATTTAGCCTCGCTGTTTACGCTTTGCGCCGCCTGCGGATCGGAATACAACGCCGGATCGTTCTGCTTTTCGGCGAGCTGCTCACGCTTTGCTTTAAGCTTATCGGGCGAAACCGCCGCGTACGCATCGGATACCATCGCAAGCGCGGTTTGTATTTTGGTTTTACATTCTTCGAGATCCATAATTGCTTTTATATTATAACCGTATAGCGAACTTAAAGTCAAGCCCTTTTCAAATAAATTAGGATTTATGCCGAATTTGCAAGCGCTCATTGAATTTGCTTTTCAAACGGCTATATATGTTTCACGGAACATCAAAAAAACGGACTACAAGATCCGTTTTTTTATTCGTCGCGCTCCGGCAAAAGCGCCGAGCCTGCGCGGTTCTAAATTATAACTCGCAGAAAAACCGTTATTTGACTTCCATCTGCTTGCCGTTTTCGGCGCAAACATATACGTAATGCACACCGTCCTCGAGTTCGACGCGGTACTCATAACAAACGCGCTCTTTACCCTTGACGTTACGCACGACGAGCGTACCTTTTCGTCCTTGCGTGTCCTTGACGGCTTTTCGCGCTTCCGTCTCGGACTTTTCGACAGGCGGAATGTCTTTATGTTCATGGCCGCAACCGCCCGCCGTAAACGCGACTACGGTGTCCAAATGCACTACTACGGTCGCGAAATCGTCGCAGGCGAGCGCGTCGCCGTAATGCTTACATAGCATTACGCTTACCGACTTGCCCGTAACAGCGCTCCACTTGACCGACAGATCTTCAAAGCCGCACAGCGCCGCCGTTTCGAGCGCGATCTGCCGCGCACGGGTTTCGTCCTGCACTTCGTCATTGTCCTCGCGAGTAAACGAAAACTCTGTTATCTTGCCGTTACAAACTATAGCATATCCGGTTTTGCCGGCGCGTTCTGTATAGAACTCTATATGTCCGTCCCATACGCCAACTTTCTCGGTAACGTCGGTTTCGAGCGCATTCGCAACAAGTTCCTGCGCCGCCGCGATATCATCTTCCGTAACTTCCGCATCGTGGTCGTTATCGGTATCGTTATCCGTATCCGTAAGTTCGCCGTTATACTCGAAAACCGTACCGTCCGTCACAGCCGTGAAGAACTCCGACGAATACTTATAAAGCGTGTCCGCAAGTTCCATCGTGCGCTCCGGAGTGTACGAGTGCAACACCGTGGATATGTCGTTAAGGAACGCCTCTTTATCGCGCGAGTCCGCCCAATCTTCCATGTGACACTCGAGCGCAGTCTCGGCACGCACCGCGAACACGAGCGCAGTACGCGCGATCTCTTCCGCGGGTTCCGCTTCGGTACACAGTCTCAATGCGGACATAGAACTGCGCAAACTGCCTGCGGAATCTTCGAGAAGATATTCTGCCATAAGCCTGCTGTCGTTATTCGGCGAACCGCTTTCGCGGCGGACACGCACCGCCAAAACAAGCCCGGAAGTCAATCCGCTTATCATTATAACAAGCGTCGATATTATCGCGGCGATTATAACGCCGTATCCGTTTCTTTCGTTCAATCTGTTTGTCATGATAATTTCCTTTGTTTATATTTAATATGAAAGTCGTATTTTTTTACAGTGCGAAGTTATGTCGCCCTATCTTGATATGCACCGTGAGCGACCAGATCCAGCTCGAAGTCGCCGTTGCCGGATTGTAATAGTACAGACATCCGCCGGTCGGATCCCAGCCGCCGAGCGCGTCGCGCGCGGCGTTGTATGCGGTCTGATTGGGAGTAAGATTTATCTGCCCGTCGCTCACCGCCGTAAATGCGCCCTTCTGATAAATTACGCCGTATATCGTGTTGGGGAACTTACTCGATCTCACACGGTTCAGCACGACCGCAGCAACCGCTACCTGACCGTTGTACGGTTCGCCGCGCGACTCGCCGTAAACACAGCGCGCCAAAAGATTCAAGTCGGAATCGGATACGTTCGTAGAGCCGCCGGAGCTGCCGCCGGACGATCCGCTGCCGAGCGTGATACCGAGTTTCTTCTCGGTAGCGCTGCCGACGACGCCGTCGACGGTCAGACCGCAATCCGATTGAAAGTGCATGACCGCACACATAGTGCGCCTGCCCCATACTCCGTCCACCGTCGAAGTAAAGTATCCGGCTTTTTTGAGCGCCGACTGCACGGCTTTGACGTTGCTTGACGTCTTACCTTTGGATATGCCGCCCGTTTTGGCGGTAGAACTCAACGTTATGCCGAGCTTTCTCGCCGTGCCGCCGCCCACCTTACCGTCGACCGCAAGTCCGTTATCCGATTGGAATCTCAAGACGGCGAGCAATGTATTATTGCCCCATTTCCCGTCGACGGTCGACTTGTAAAGCCCGCGCGTTTTAAGTCGTGCCTGAACCGCCGCGACGTTAAAATCGGTTTTGCCGAGAGTTATCCCGCCGGATATAGGCAATGTGATCTTAAGCGCACGCTCGGTCTTTGTGCCGACCTGACCGTCGGCGACAAGCCCGTTGTCCGACTGAAACTTCTTGACGGCGGCGGTCGTGCGGCTGCCCCAGCGCCCGTCGACGGTCGAGCCGTAATAACCGAGCGTAGCAAGCCGCGTCTGTACCGCCGCGACATTGGCAAACGTATTGCCTTTGGATACGTCGGCGTATGCCGCAGGCACAATAGCGAGCGCCGCCGCAGTGACGCCGAGTACGATCACAATTAAAAACGCAATCGCACGGGTAGTTCTGTTTACCGAATTTGTCATAAATTTCTCTTCCTTTGTCTGTATTTAATAATTGTGATAATCCTACTTACCCGAATATCTCGGCAAGGATGGATTTATATCTGAAATTCTCGCCGTAGCAGAGCGGCGGATACACCACACACCACCAGTTATCGCCCTTGCCGTCGCCGAGTTCTATGACGAGCGCGTCGTAATACCCTTCCGGTACGGTCACGTCACGATACATGCGCGACGGGAAATACTCGTTGGTGAGTTTTGCACGCGCCGTATACGAAAACCCGTTTGCGCGCAGAACGCGAGTCGCTATCGCCGACAATGCGTCGAGCCTTTTACCTATCTCGCGGTACGCCGCGTCGAAGGACGACTTGTCGATGTTGTCGGTGATATACGCATTGACTTCGTCGCGAACTCTGAGCTTGACGGCTTGATCGAGCGCATCGTTGGAATTGGCGCGTATGTGCAGTCTCAACAACTCTCCGTCATATGTATTATTATCTTTGCAACCGGAAAATATAGATAAAACACAAAAAATTATCGCGGCGCATAACAATACACATATACTCTTTTTAAATATCTTTTTGATCTTTTCCATGCACACGATTATTACCGCATACAAAATATTTATACACTCGGAAGTCAAAAGTTCGATTTTTAAGTGAAACCACGCGTACGGACGCAAGCGTACGTTGAAATATCGCTCTGCGGTTTTTACAAACATTTAACGTAAATTTAACTCGGACATGATAGTTCGTGTTTTTTTCTTTTGATAAACTTTAAGTATCAAATCGAAAGGAGCTTAAAAAATGAAAAGCAAAAAAACAGCTATCGGAGCGATCGCAACGATAATGGCGGCAAGCATAACGGTCGCCGGTATGACGGGATGCGGCGGCGCGGAATTTTCCGCCGATAAAAACATCACTGTCGTAGCCCGTGAGGACGGAAGCGGAACAAAATCCGCATTCATGGAAATCATAGGACTGAAAGACAAACCGGACGTGCCCGGCGTGATCATAGCAGCAGGAACGGCGCCGGTCATGCAAGAAGTGAAAAACAATCCTCACGCTATCGCCTACGACAGTTTGGGCTACGTGACGAACGACGTTAAAATATTAAAGATCGACGGCGTTTATCCCACTGTGGAAACGATCAAAGACGGCAGCTATGCCATATCGCGTCCGCTTTCCGTCGTATATAAACCCACCGTGATAGAAAACGGCGCAAACAAAGCGTTTTACGAGTTTTTGTTAAGCACGACTGCACAGGATATCGTCGCTAAAGAAGGTTACATAAATATCGCCGCTACGTACGAATATAAGGTACAGGCAAATCTTACGGGTACCATAGATATTTCGGGCAGTACTTCGCTGCAACCGTTAATGAAAGTACTCGCGAAAGAGTTTGAAAGCTTACAATCGGGCGTTACGGTCACGGTTGCTGGCGGCGGATCCGGGACGGGGCTGAAAAACGCCGAAAACGGAACAAGCGACTTCGGCATGATATCCAAAGAAAAAAAGCCGGACGATGATGCACCGAACTGTGTGGCGACCGAAGTAGCGCGCGACGGTATTGCCGTTATCGTAAATAAAAGTAATCCGCTCGACAATATTACGCTTACGGAACTTAAAAACATTTACGACCGCGATGCCGGAGCGAACCGGATCACAGTCTGGAATCGGATCGTAAAATAACCATGGCGAAAAAATCGATCTACGCTTTTATATCGGCACGGGATAAGGTGATGAAAGCAATATTTGCTTTTGCCGCTTTATTTTCGGTACTCGCACTGATCACGATCACCGTATTTTTATTCGCAAGCGGTTTACCTTTTATATTCGCCAACGGCGATACGTTTTGGAGTACCGTGTGGGATGTGAATTCCGAAATGTACGGCATTATGTCAATGATCGTGGCGACGCTTTCAGTTACTTCTCTCGCCGTAATTATCGGAGTCACCATAGGGCTGTTGACAGCTATTTGTCTCTACAAATTCTGTCCGAAAAGATTAGTCGTACCCGTTTCGCACACGGTAAACTTGCTTGCCGGTATTCCGTCGGTTATTTACGGTTTGTTCGGACTCGAGATCATAGTACCGTTTATACGCGATTACGTCTCGCCCAACGGCATCGGGTACGGCATCCTTTCGGCGTCCATCGTGCTTGCGATAATGATATTGCCGACGGTCGTAAGCGTCAGTCTCGATGCGCTGAAAGCCGTTCCGAAAAGTTATTACGAGGGCGCGCTTGCACTCGGCGCCACAAAAGAGCAGGCAACGTTCAAAGTACTTATTCCGTCGGCAAAAAGCGGTATATTCGCAGGTATCGTGTTATCGACGGGACGTGCGCTCGGCGAGACCATGGCGGTGATCATGGTAGTCGGTAACAGTCCCGAAATGCCGAACAGTCTTTTCCAAAGCGTAAGAACGCTTACCGCAAACATAGCGCTCGGTGCGACCGAAATGACGGGAAACGCCGCGACTGCGCTTATAGCCTGCGGCGTCATACTGTTCGTATTTACTTTATTGATAAATATTGCGTTCTCGCTCATCAAAAAAGACGGGAAAGATAAAACCGAGAGGTCCAAACGTGGAAAAAAAGACAAGATCAAAACTCGATAGAGGATTTTATACTTCGCTTAAAATATCGTCGCGCATATGTTGTTGTCTCACGGTCGCTGCGCTTATCGGCGTAATATTTTTCGTTCTGATACGCGGATCCGGTAGTATATCCTCCGACTTACTGTTCGGCGATCCGGATGACGTGGAAAACTCGCTTTTGCCTGCGTTTTTGGGTACATTGCAACTCGTATTCATATCGATGATCATTGCTGTTCCGCTCGGGGTATTCACCGCCGTTTTCCTTGTGGAATATATGCACGGCAAAGGAAAAGCAGTAAAAACGATACGCATAGCCACGGAAACGCTTTCGGGTATCCCGTCCATAGTTTACGGATTATTCGGTTATCTGATCTTCGTAGTTGCATTCGGTTGGGGTTACTCATTGTTGGGCGGCGGCATAACGCTTGCCACAATGATATTGCCTACGATCGTACGTTCTACCGAAGAAAGCCTTTTGTCCGTTCCCGCCGGATACCGCGAAGGCGCTTATGCACTCGGAACAAGCAAGGTAAAAACGATTTTCAAAGTAATTCTCCCATCGGCCTCCGGCGGTATCGTAACAAGCATTATCCTTGCCGTCGGCAGAGTGGTTTCGGAGAGCGCCGTGCTTATTCTTACGATCGGTATGGTCGTCGATAGATTTCCGACGACCGCGATGTCGCCCGGCACCAGCCTTGCTCTCGATATTTATTACTATGCGAATTTCGGCTATCCGAACGAGGCGGCGGCGACGGCGGTAATTCTCTTGATATTCGTCCTTTCGCTCAACCTGCTCGCCGCGTTGTGCGGCAAACTTATACGAAAAAAATACGGAGACGATCAATGAAAGATTTCGACGATGAAATGGGCATTTCCGTTAAGGATTGCAATTTATGGTACGGCGATTTTCAGGCGCTGAAAAATATCGATATGGAAATTACCCGAAACGAGATCACGGCTTTTATAGGCCCGTCCGGCTGCGGCAAAAGCACATTTTTGAAAATATTCAACCGAATGAACGATTTAGTGGAAAACTGCCGTATCGAAGGACGCTTTACCATAGGCGGCGTGGATATTTACGCAAAAGATACCGATGTCAATCTACTTCGTAAAAACGTAGGCATGGTATTCCAAAAACCGAATCCGTTTCCCATGAGCGTGTTCGACAATATCGCCTTTGCGCCGCGAACGTTCGGCGTAAAGAAAAAATCCGAACTTGACGACATCGTGGAAAAGAGCCTGCGCCGCGCAAGCATCTGGGACGAACTCAAAGACCGCCTTAAAAAAAGCGCGCTCGGACTTTCGGGCGGGCAGCAGCAGCGGCTGTGTATTGCCCGAGCTCTCGCGGCAGAACCGAGAATACTTTTAATGGACGAGCCGACAAGCGCGCTCGATCCTATTTCCACCGGTAAAATCGAGGAACTTATGAGCGAGCTGAAAAAAGAACTTACAATAGTCATCGTAACGCACAATATGCAGCAAGCCACGCGGATCGCCGACAAAACCGCATTTTTCTATTTAGGCGAACTGATAGAATATGCCGAAACGGAAAAATTATTTTCCACCCCCGAAGACAAGCGCACGGAAAACTATATTACCGGCCGATTCGGTTGATCGAATAACGAAAAAAGGAGTCACGGCAATATCATGAGCATACGAAATAAATACGAAGGCGAACTTAATTCGGTATTCGACAAACTGATAATCATGTGCAGGCACGTAGAATCGTCTATCGAAAAATCCATAGTCTCTCTTACATCTCGCGACCGCGAACTTGCAAAAGCAATTATCAGAGACGACAAAAACATCGATAATCTCGAACACGAAATCGAGGGCGACTGTCTCAGGATCCTTTTAATGGAACATCCCGTGGCGGGCGACTTCAGAGAAGTAAGCGCGACGCTCAAAATGATAACGGATCTGGAACGCATTGCGGACCAAGCCGCCGATATATCCGAGATAACATTTCAATTCGGCGACGAGAAATTCATAAAAGAACCGACCCGTATCACGGAAATGGCAAAACTCGCTATCGCTATGGTCAAGGACAGTGTATTAAGCCTTATAAACCGAGATTTGGATCTCGCCCGCTCGCTCGACAAGCGCGACGACAAAGTCGATGCCGTGTTTCAAACAGTAAAATACGAACTTGTCGACCTTATTCAAAAGAACGGCAATACTGCGGATCAGGCGATTTTATTCATGATGATCGCCAAATATCTGGAGCGTATTGCCGATCATGCCGTCAATATCGGAGAATGGGTGGAATATGCCATAACCGGACATCATAAAGTCGGTTGAACGATCGAAACCGAAAACAATCGACCGCATATTAACATACTGATCTTTGGGAGTTGGCATTACGACGTTTGCGCTGCCGAGAATCTACACCGCGTTCATACTGAAAACTTGTATTTATCAGGCACAATAAAATTCCACCGGCTAAGCCGGTGGTTTTTCATATGCGGGCAAAGCCCTATCATACCTGCCACCACTAAAGTGGTCTTCTATTTTTGGTGATCCCTACACTTGCAGCACCCATTATTTCTTGGATGTTTGATTGTTGTTTTTATCTGGATTGAACGGATCCATATATTCCTTTATGCTTATTTGCTCATACAGCTTATCCTCTCGTTCTTGGTTCTTCACATATTCTTGTACCGCTTTCTCGTTCTTTCCTACCGTACTCACGTAATACCCTCGACACCAGAAATGTCTACTTCCATATTTATATTTTAGTTCTGCATGTCGTTCAAATATCAGCAATGTACTCTTGCCTTTCAGATATCCCTCTATTTGTTTACTTACGCACGGAATTTCCGCGCTCCGCTATTTTGACT
>CAJUQF010000010.1 GCA_910588315.1 uncultured Christensenellaceae bacterium
AAAAAGCCGTCGACTATCTGTGTTACAAGAAACGGCAGGTTTTGCTTATTCAGGTCATGTCGCCCGATGAATTCGATCCGTTTTACAGCGGCAGGGTCAGCTTGATAGATTCGGAATCGGAAGACATCGCGGACCCCAAAAATATGAAATTGCGCATAACGCGGTCGATGCAGGAAACATACAAGATCGCGCTTAACGATATTATCTCGGACATTCGTTCGTACTGCGCGTCGCGCGGCGCCGAGTTTATTTCGGTGTGCAGCGACAAACCGATCGAGCAGGTCTTGTTCGGTGAATTGTTGAAAGTGGGGGTGATGTCATGAGTCTGGCTACCCCGCTCGGGCTATTGGCGCTTGTCGGCATAGCGTTACTTATAATCATATATTTGCTTAAACCGAATTACCAGCAGAAAGTCATTTCCACGACTTATGTTTGGCGTGTCAGTTTGAGATACAAGCGCAAGAAACTGCCGATAAGCAAATTCCGTAATATAATTTTGCTTATTTGTCAATTATTGCTCATTACTATATGTGCGTTTTTGCTTACACAGCCCTTTATACCCGCAGAAACCGACGAAACGCGTGCGGAAAAGATAGTTATCATCGACGCATCGGCGAGCATGCTCGCGGTGGACGGTAACGGCGAAACACGGTTTTCCCGTGCGGTTTCCGGCACCCGCGAACTTGCCGAAACCGTTTTTAAAGAAAACGGCGGTACAATATCGGTCATACTTGCCGGCGAGACGCCGCAGGTTATAGTAAACCGTGCCAAATCCGATTCTTTGCATGACGTTAATGCGGCGCTTGACGAGCTTGTCGTCGAGAACGGTTCGGCATGTACTTACGGCGTGGTGGATATAGACGGCGCTGTCAAAGCCGCGGAGGAATATCTGGTAGATGCGCCCGACGCGGAAGTCGTGCTTTTCACCGACACTACTTATATCGATGCGGGCGGGATAACCGTTCGTAAAATTTCCGGCGCTACCGAATGGAACGCCGCTGTTCTTAATTGCGCGGCTATTCTCGAAGAAAACCAATATACGATCGAGATACAAGTCGCAAGCTACGGCAGAGCGTCGGAGCTTCATGTTTTTTGCGAGCTTACGGGCGTAAATGAAGAAGGGCGCACTGTAAGCATCAACGACTATGTGGAGTGCACCGACGACCGGACCATAACGTTGCGCATCGTTCCGCCGGATAAGCCCGACGACGAGATCACGGTCGGCGACGACGTGAAAGAGATAAAGAGCGAAATGGCTATCTATTCGTACGATACGATACGCGTGTATCTCGAAAACGTACACGATTCTTTCTCGTACGACAACGAATTTTATTTGTTCGGCGGCAAGAAACCGCAGTTACGCGTTCAATATACGAGTTCAAATGCCAACCCGTTTTTCTCGGCGACGCTCATGGCACAGCGTAATTTGCTTGCCAAGCAGTGGGATCTCGACTTTGTCGAAGTCAAAGACGGAAAACCCGAGATGGAAGGTTTTGACTTTTATATTTTCGAACATGCCATGCCCGCGACTATGCCGACGGACGGGATAGTTATGCTCGTTTCACCCGAAAACGCCATGCCGAGCGGAAGCGGGATAACAATGACGGGTAGACGCGTTCAGGGCGCGGAAATGTTTTTGGAGCGCGGTCAGCGTCATCCGATTACCGATTATATCCCGCTTATCAATTTCGGTGTGAGCGAATATCGCAAGCTCGCGGTTGCCGACGGTTACGAAGAGCTGTTGTATTGCAACGGCGATCCGGTATTGCTTTGCCGTAACGAAGAGGCGTTTAAGTGTATCGTTATGCTGTTCAGCGTAAACACTTCGCATGCGCCGGTGCTGGTCGATTTCCCGATGATGATGGGGAATATTTTCGAATATCTGATGCCTGCCGCGATAAAAGGCGAGATATTCGACGTGGGCGATTCGGCAACGATAAAGGCGCGCGGCACGAGCGTCACTATGACGGCGGTCGGCACGGCGTCGAACGTCAACGTGACGTACACGCAATTCCCGCAGACGACCAAGTTCATTTTGCCGGGCGCGTATACGTTGACGCAACCCATACTCGGTAACGAGACTTCTTACGTCAAGCGGCTCGTAAATAAATTTTTCGTGCGGATACCGAACGCGGAAAGCAACACGTCCGCGGTAGTCGACAGTCTCGAAACGGTGACTCGACCCAAGGCGGAGCAAAAGATCGATATCGACTTGGCGTTCTATATAGCGATAGCGCTCGTCGCGTTATTGATCGCGGAGCGTTTGCTCCAATCGGGCGATAGGTATTAAAAGGAGGTAGCGGCTAATGACAAATCTTCAAATGCATTTTGCGAATCCGTGGCTGTTGTTCCTTTTGATCCCCGCGCTGTTTGTCGTGTTGTTCCCGTATTTCCGCTCGCCGAAAAAGTACCGTCGCACGCGCAACCGTATCGTGTCGGTCGTACTCGGCACGGTCGTTATGATCCTCGGCGTATCGGTGCTATCCGGCTTGAATTTTACCTACGATATTCCTAACGCCGAAAATGAAGTGCTTATAGTAGTAGATACATCGGACAGCGGTTCGCCGTCGGATGACGTGCGCGACGATTTCATTCAAGATATAGTAAGCGAAAGCGGATCGGATTTCAAGCTCGGCATTGTTACGTTCGGTTACGATCAGGTATACGCGGCGGAAATGACCACCGATGCGGACGCAGCGTATAGAAACTATATGCAGGCTGCGCGTCCTGACGGCAGCGCGTCCGATATAGCGTCGGCGCTAAGATTCGCGCACGGCTTGTTGAGTAAGCCGGAGACCGCTAAGATCGTGCTCGTTTCCGACGGACTGGAAACGGACGGCAGCGCGCTGTCCGTGATAAAGTCGATCGCCGCGGCGGGCGTAAAAGTCGATACGGTCTGTTTTTCCAACGAGCGCGAAAGCGACGAAGTTCAGCTTACCGACATAGTATTGCCGGAATACAGTATCAAAGCCGGCGAGAAGATATCGATAGGACTGACATTGCAAAGTTCGTATGCAGGCGAGGCCACGATAACGCTGTTCGATTCGATCTATTCGGAAGACGCCGCCGATTTCGAACAGACTGCCGGGACTCCGGAAGATATAGTATTGCAGTCCGGTGTTCAGACTGTCGGCGTCGATCATGTGTTTGCCGTTCCCGGTATGCACAGACTGCATTTTACATTGACGAGCGCGGAGGATACGGCGCTCAATAATAACGTATATTATTCGTACATCGATCTGCAGGTTCATGATCGGATATTGATCGTGCGCCGCGACGCGACGGAGGCGGATAGGCTTAAGGAAGTACTCGATAGCACATACGAAACTGTCGACGTAGTCGATATAGGCGGAGACAAGATGCCGACGACCGTGGAAGGTCTGCGCGCGTACGATGAAGTGATAATGATGAACATTGCACGTGCCGACATGCCCGACGGGCTTGAAGTTGCGCTCAATTCCTATGTCAAGGATTACGGCGGCGGCATGTTTACCGTGGGCGGAAACAAGCCGGGCGGCAATGCGGATTCACCCGAACCCAATGCGTACGACCGAAAAGATCTGTACGGCTCGCTGTATCAGGAAATGCTGCCGGTCGAGGCGATAGAATACACTCCGCCGCTCGGAGTAATGATAGTGATCGACGTGTCCGGAAGTATGACGTCTACCGATTCGACGACAGGCAAGACCTATCTCGACCTTGCGAAAGAGGGTGCGATATCATGCTTGGGCGCGCTCACGTCGCGCGATTATTGCGGCGTAATGACGCTTGGCACGACTTACAACGAAGAATTGAAACTGACGCCTGTCACGCAGATGCATAGCATCCGCACGGCGATAGAGAATATCGGCGGTACCGGCAGTACCGAGTTCGGCATTTCGATAGCGCAAGCCGGACGAGCGTTGCAGTCGCTTAAAGAAGTGGAAAAGAAACATATCATAATCGTTTCTGACGGCGAGCCTACCGACGACCCGAAAAACTACACCGCCGCGATCGAAGAGAACGCTAAGAACAAGATAACTCACTCAGTCGTTATAGTCGGTTCGCGCACGGTGAAGAACGATTTGAAAAACGCAGTGGAGAATATCGGCGGCGGCAAACTGTACGACGGACTCAGCGGCGACGAAGTTACGACCGTCATGCGCGAGGACCTTAAAGTGGACGCGATCAAAAAGGTCACTTTCGATCCCGACGGATTCACCCCGCGTATAGCGACGCATACTTCGGCGACCAACGAAGTATTGGAACTGCTCAAAGACCCCGCAAATTCCATGCCCAAACTTTACGGCTATTACGGTACAAGGATCAAGGACGGCGCGGACACGGTACTGTCCGGTGAATTCGTGCCGATGTACGCGCAGTGGAAATACGGCGCCGGCTCGGTGGGAAGTTTCATGTGCGATCTCAGCGGTAATTGGTCGGACGATTTTTTGAAGAACGTAGTCGGACAGGCGTTTATACGCGGCGCGGTAAGTTCGCTTTTCCCGGTCAACGATATAAGCATAGGCGAGATATCCGCCTCGCTCAAAGAGGATAATTACAGTACGCAGGTCAGTATCTTTACGGAACTCGACGAGACCCAAACTCTCGAAGTGACCGTTACGCCGCCGATAACGTCGAACCGTGCGGAAACGGAAGAACAGAAGTATACGTTTACGGCGAACGATAATTACAGCAATGTCGTTATCCGCAATCCCGGCGCGGGCTTGCATAGGATAGATATAGTCAAAAAGGATGAGGCGGGCAACATCGTCGCGACATATACGACTTACAGAGCGTTTTCTTATTCAAAAGAATACGACGGATTCGTCGATCCAGAAACCGGCGAAAAGCTCATGGCAGAGCTTGCGAAAACGGGCGGCGGCGTGGCGTTGACCGACGCGTCGGAAGTGTTTGACGGCGCGAGACGCACGTTCGGTCGCACTTACGATCCGCGTGTGCCGCTCATAATAATAGCATTGATACTGTTCTTGCTCGATGTAGCGGTACGCAAGTTCAAGTTCAAGTGGCCGCACGAGATCGTCCGCGACATAAAAGAACGTCGCGGAAAAACGAAATAACGGGAGGCGACGATGGAAAAAACAAAAAGAAATATAAAGATATTCGCAGTCGCCGTAGTTCTCGCTCTGTTTGCGCTGTTCATGATAGCTTGCGGCAGTGATCTGCCTATGCTCGACAGACCTCTCGGCGTAAAGATAAACTCCGATTCTCAGATCATATCCTGGCACGAAGTGGAAAACGCCAAGGGTTATGTTGTGTCGTACGGCGGTGAAACGCGTAATACGCGCAAAAACAGTTACGACTTGTCCGGCTTGCATCCCGGCACGTACAACGTCAAGGTAAAAGCCATAGGCGACGGCGAAAAGTTCTCCGATTCGCCGTGGTCTGCGACACGTGTGTTCGTAAAAGACAAAGAATCGGGTCTGTCATATAAGCTCATCAACAGTAAAACGGAATATGAAGTTTCCGGCATAGGCTCGGCGAGCGGCGACGTCGTGATCGACGATATGTTCCGCGGCAAACCCGTAACGCGCATAGGCGATTCGGCGTTTTATAACGATACGAAACTGACGAGCATCACTCTCGGCAGAAACATCAAGACGATAGGCGACCATGCCTTTTATAACAGCAACAGTTTAAGAAGCGTTACCATTCCGGAAGGCGTTACTACCATCGAGAAAAGCGCGTTTCAGAGTTGTCGCGTTCTCAACAAGATAGAGATACCCGACAGCGTGACGGAGATAAAGGATTATACGTTCTCGTACTGTATCGCGTTGGAAGAAGTCGTAATAGGCAGCGCCGTAAAATCTATAGGCACCTATGCGTTTACCGGATGCCGCGCGCTCGAGCGTGTTGGCGTTCCCGATTCCGTAGCGACGATAGGCGCGTATGCGTTCAGTTCGTGCAGTGCGCTTGACGAAGTTATTTTGGGCAACGGTTTACAAATAATCGATCAGTACGCGTTTACGGGTTGCGGCAAACTTACGAACGTACTCATGAACAACAACGTTCTGGCGATAGGCGAACGCGCATTTTCGGAGTGTGCGAGTCTCGAGCGTATAACTTTGCCGGACAGCGTTCAAATGCTCGGCGGTTATGCGTTTTACGGTTGCACGCTTTTGAGCGAAGTGCATATCGGAACGGGTATGCGCAGCGTGGGCGTGGGCGCGTTCAATGCGACAAAGATATGGGTAGACGCCGCAGATTCGGTGTACGTGGATAAATGGCTCGTGTGGAATAAAAACGTCGAGCGCGACACCGTAACGATCGCTTCGAATACGGTAGGTATCGCGGCGTATGCACTGTACGGTTTGAAAAATGTGACCGACATAACCATACCGTCCAACGTCAAGTATATAGGCGATCATGCGATAGCTAATTCGAGCGTGCTTATGAACGTCACGGTCGGGGCAAACGTAACCGAGATAGGAAACTATGCATTTGCAAACGGCAAAGCGCTTACTTATGTGACGTTTGCGCGCAACTCCGAATTGAAAATAATCGGCAGTGCGGCGTTTTCGAACTGCCAGTATCTCGACGGCGTGACGTTGCCGGATAAACTCGAAATGATAGGCTCCGGAGCATTTAACGGCACGCGTATGTGGACGGACGGAACCGACATAGTGTACGTAGATAAATGGGTAGTCGGAGCGAAAGACGGTGTGCAGAGCGCAACTATCGCAGCCGGTACGGTAGGTATCGCGGCTTACTCTTTCTATAAATCCAATACTCTTTTCGGACTGTCCTTGCCGGACTCAATCAAGTATATAGGGCGATCGGCGTTTTACGAATGCAGCGCGCTTGCGGGGATAAATATCCCGACTTCGCTCGAAAAGATAGACGATTACACGTTTTATAAATGTTCGTACCTGCAAAAAATAGTCATCCCCGACGGGCTTAAATCGATAGGGCGTTCGGCGTTTTACGAGTGCATGATGCTCGGTGATATCAAGATCCCGGACAGCGTGACCGATATCGGCGATTATGCATTTTACGGCAGTTCGTCGCCGTTCTTCGGCGGTCTGTCGGCTATAGATCTCGGCAAAGGCGTCGAGCGCATCGGTTCGTATGCTTTTGCGAAATGCTATAATTTGACCGAATTGGTCATACCGGACAGCGTGACGTCGCTCGGTGCGCATGCGTTCGATAAATGTACCGGACTCGGAACGATCGAGATAGGTTCGGGACTTACCGCTATAAGCGAATATGCTTTCCGCAAAACGGGTATAGCGAGCATAGTCATTCCGCAGAGCGTCAAAACGATCGGACGCTACGCGTTCAGGGACTGCGAAAAACTCGTCGATATAGACTTCGGCGGTACGGAGACGATAGACAACTATGCTTTTGCAGGCTGCTCGGCGCTGAAACGTGCGATCGTCCCCGAAAACGTAACAAACATCGGCGATTATGCGTTTTATAAATGCGTGGCGCTCGAAAGTCTTGTGTTTGTCGCAGCGCCGGATTATATAGGAAAACATGCTTTCTACGGCTGCAACTCGGCGACGCTGTATATGACCGACGGCATGCCGTCGAATGCTTGGAACGCGCGTTGGAACTCGTCGTACAGACCGATTATCTGCGGCGCGACGCTCGACGCGAGCGGTAAGTATATCGAGTCGATCACAACGACCGCGAGTTCGCAGCTCAACTTCGATGCGAGCGGCAAAGTCACCCCGCCGGTACGCGACGGGTATGTGTTCGCCGGTTGGGCGATGGAAAGTAACGGCGCGCCCGTGTATGCGGCGAACGAATTGGAATCGGTGCCGCTCGGTCAAACCTTGTATTCCACCTGGACGGAGTACATTCCGCCGGAACCCGAAGACCCGGAAAACCCGAGCGAGCCGCAGGAATAGCGTATAAACAAATAAAGAGCAAAGATCGAAAGTTTTTGCTCTTTTTAAATGCTTATTGGCGATCGATAATTTCGGTGGATATTATATCGTGCCTCTGTTTTATCGTAAAGTATTATATAACCGATGTTTGTAGAGAGCTTTAGACCTCGATGCGCTCCGTGTGCGGCAGAGCAATAATCCGAGAAACGTCAGGCAAGGGTCTGCCTGCCCGACGAAGTACGCAGTGGAATTGCTTTACAGTAAATAACGATTTGTGATGTATAAACCCAGTTGACATTTTATTGTAAAGTAAATTCAGAATCGACATGTATGAATATTTATATTTGATATATCGTACAGCAAATACAGAAAGACGTTCGTAGGGAGCGCAGACCCATGCGCTCCGTTATGGCAAAACAATAATCCGAGAAACGGCGGTCAAGGGTCTGACCGCCTACGAATTACACAACAAAAATGCTTTACGGTAACAAAACGGAACGCCGAGGCGTCGTTCCCTACGAATCACACAATGTAATTTCGTTACGATAGGTAAGAGAAATTGCGTTTTTGTCACCGAACGAAGTCTCTGTTTTACCGAAACGCTATTACAGAATCGACCTTCGTAGGGAGCGCAGACCCTTGCGCTCCGTGTGTGGCAGGGCAATAACCCAAGTAATGGCGGTCAAGGGTGGCGCCCTACGAATTGCACAATAAAAATGCTTTGCGATAATAAACGGAACGCCGAGGCGTCGTTCCCTACGAATTACACAATATAATTGCTTTACGATATGTGGATGGGAAATGTGTCTGATATGCTATCATATTATAATTTTATTGCAAGGCATTAACAAAAACGATATAAAATAACAATTCAACACGCACGGAACCTATAACGATCATGCGCGATACTAATATCCTTGACAAAAACGAATGTATAGTATAGTATAATCATAACACAATTCGGGTCAACGGAGAACATGAATGGAACGCATCGAGAGAAAGTTTATCGATTGGAAAAAGACGGGTACTAACCTGCGTTTACTTCGCAACGATAATATCGATCTGAGACGTTATATATGTCGCGAACTTAAGTTCGGCGAAAATAACTGTTCGGGCGACTGCGCTTCGTGCAAATACGATATGGATGCGAGCATAAGCCGAAACGAGCTTGCCGAAGTGTTCAACGTTTCGGAAAGCGTTGTATTTAATTGGGAGTCGGGCAGAACGCCGGTGTCGCTCGACGATCTCGTGTTCTATACGCAGGTAGCGAAAGTCGACCTGTTTGATATTTTGGTATTTACTCACAATAAAACGCGATAATGAACTGCGAACCCGTAGGACGTTTTGACGCGATCTTGCAAGTGAAAACCGGCTAAAACGCGATACGTATGACAGTTTGCGGCATGATAGGTGGTTTGTTTCCGCCCGAAACCGTCTTACGTATTAAAAATACATGCAAAATATTTGTCGTTTGTCGTAAAAAATAAGTGAAATATTCATAACATGCTTGCATTTCGGTGATAAACGTGATATATTATAACAAGCGGGTGGATCGTAAGCGACATATATAATAAAATTCACCCAAACCATTGCGGAGCGACGTATGACTTGCTGTCCGACTTCGCGCAAGGGAGGAACTTGTTATGTCGAAAAAGAGCGTTCTGAAAAAAGCGATTGCCGAGTGTGAAGAAGAGATCGATGCTTTGGAAAAAAAGCGCAATCGTTCGCAGTCTGCGATATTGGAGGCGTATTTGAGTAATACGCGCCCCACTAATACCGATGCGGAGTATTTTCGTACATATTCGAAGCTTATAGAAGTTGAAAGAGAAAACTTGCGTAAACTTAAAGAAGAGTTGGCGTCTTTGGACGGCTGACGCTTTTTTTGTTTAAGCGTAACATATATATTTGTTTGAAAAGATATAAAAGACAGTTACGTCGTAAACGGATATCGATATTCGGATATTCGATAGTCCGATCAAGGGGCGTGTATCGTGTTATCGAAGGAGAAGGGTTATGGTAAATAAAGGTGTTATAAACCGCTTGTCGACTGTTTTGTTGACGATACTTTGCAGTATCGTCATTTTCGGTTGTGCGCTTTGGGCATCCGGATATGCTCATGCCGCCGACGGCGAAGGCGAACCGCCGGCGACATCGTACAGATACGAGCTGGAAACGGTTGCGGTCAATAGAAAGGGCGATTGGGTATTCAGCAACAGTACCCAAGCCGAGTATATATACCAAATGGTATCGGTGACCGTTACATATATCGACAATGATGACGCGTCCGAGGACGCCAAAAAAACATACGGTCTTGAATTGGACGGGGCTAAGGACGGCGACTATTATATAGCCGCTACCGGTGAAAAAGTCAAGTTCGATTACAAAACGACGTCGAGCGCGGCGACGGTTACCGCTACTGTCGAGCCTACCGCCGACGGTTACGATCCGAAATCGGTTTCCGGAACAAGTCAGAGCTATGCCCTTGTCGAACATACCCAAGATTACTACGGTATACGGGCGGAGTTTCAGCAACCTACGAGTACAATAACTACGGCAACGTTGTTGAATGGTAATACGCTCAAATCGAGTATATCGGTTTATTATGTTTTCAAGGACGGCAGTGAAAGTCCCAACACGGTGAGTGAGAGTATTACTATAAGTGGGTCGCTTTTTCCTTCCAACATTATAAATAAAGATACGGGCAAATTGTATGCTGCCGGAGATACATATAATAAATCCGTTACGGTAAATGCAACTATCAATGGCGTGGCGCAATCTACGAACGTTGTAATTTCTGGTATTGAATTTGCCGAACCCACGACTGTGTCGGAAATAGTTACCACCGAATTTAAAGAACAGACGGCAAGAAGTACGAAAATAAATTTAGCCGGAGTTACGATCGCATTAAAATATCCGGGCAATAATACTGTTCAGGTGGACGCAACTGCGTTTCCTTATGAATGGTATCAATTCACATATTACGAAAGGAATGATTGCGATTTTGAGTTGCCGGAAGGCGCCGAAAATACCGAGACTGATAGTTTTGGGATCGCGGTACATAGTTTAAGAATTAAATTCACATATAAAAAGGGAGAAACCGGTGAGCAACCGGAAATAATAGGTGAGGCTTGGGATATCACTGTAAGCCGTATCAATATAGACGCACCGCATTTCTATGAGGAAACTCCGGATATCGAGGGCACGCCCAAGGCGCTCGCTTGGAACGACGGCGCATCGATCAAGATATCGCAATGGAAATATAGCACGCTCCATACGGACACAGGCAAAGCGCCCAATCCGCAGATTTCCGTTTTTAAATTAGTAGATAACTCGGGCGCGACGGTAGAAAGCCCGTTAACCGACGAAGAGAAAGAAAATTTAAAAGTTAAAACTTCTGATGGAAATAGTTACACATTAAAAGAAATCGAGACCGCGCAAACCGCCGGCGAGCCTATTTCGATCATATCGTCTGACGGCATTATAAACGTTCACTTTCCCAAAGCGGGATTTAAGTATCGCATAAAGGTCACGTTGTCTAAGGTCAACGACTTCCAGTGGGGTCGCGCATTCAATGGCAGAAAGTCCGACGACAAAATGACCATGTCGTTTGACGTACAAGTCGATAAGGGTACGCCTGTAGTCGAGCTTACCGGCATTGCCTCGGCGACCGGAAAAACGTCGATAATCTATGGCGATAGTTATACCGACGGCACGCTTACCGCAAAAATCGACGAGAAAAAAATAGGCGATGGCAAGTGGGTTTGCGAATCCGCCGATAATGCAGATAGACATAAGGACGACGATAACGCGTGGTATTATCATTTGGAATACTACGACGACCAAGGCGCAAAAGTCACCGACAATGACATGGTTGAAGGCGCTAACGGTATCAAGAGACCCAAAAATGCCGGCACGTATAAAGCCGTTGCGGTCACGCACGAGAACGGCGGGTATTACTCTGCGTCCGTGCCGATCGCGTCCGCGTGCGAGTTTACTATCGAGCAATTCGAAATAGATATAACCAAAGACAAAAAAGATCATACTTATGTTAGAGCTAAGACGTATAGCATAGAAGATTTCCTGCCGGCTCTTGCCTCTGCGAATTTGCCTTATAGCGAAAATATCACCGATATTCTCGATATCACGACAAAAGACAGCGCCGAAAATGTTGTTACTGCGTTTGAACATGCGAACAAGTATACGACGACCGTAACCCTTAAATCAACCGCGGCAAACTATAAACTTAAAGCGGGAACTTCATCGGCAGAGTTTTCCATTTCGACTGCCATTACTACGTTTGATTTCAGTGCGAAAGGTTGGACTTACGGCGCGGGTGACGCAGACCCCAATATACAGATCACAACCAAAAGTTCGCCGTATTACCCGAGCGCTACGGGAACGCTCGATACGGATTATACCGTAGAGTATTTTGAATATAGCGCAAGCGCGGACAATCATGTCGGTGCGCCGTATACTGTTCCGACTAAAGACGGTACGCCCGATTTCAGTCAGGTCCCCGTCGGCAGCTACGTCATAAAACTCACGGCAAAGAAAGATGAAAGTACGACCGAGAGGCAAAACGAGACCGCGGGACCTGTCGCAGATACTACCGTCGACTACACGCTTCCCGTTATGTATCAAACGATCGAAGTCACGGCGAAAGCCATAGTTGCGCCGACGCTCGGAGGTGATTGGTCGTTAAACGGCGGACTTGAAGAAATTTACACTTATGACGATACCGAGAACGGTAAAGAATTTACGCTTACCGATTGGATAGGCGACGCTAACAACACGTCGGCGAGCGGTGAGAACATTATCACCGTTACGATAAAATATGAGAAATTCGTAACGTCCGGTGGCAATGACGTCACTTTTGCCGCCGGTAAATTCACCGTAAACTATGCCGGTAATTATACAGTAACTATCACATTGAATAAAAACTATTCTTGGGATAAAGGTAAGGAAGAATCGCCCATATGGTATCCGACAGATAGTGAAGGCGAAATGCTGTATACATATTCCTATACCGGAAAGGTCGCGCGTCAACAGCTCGCCGTTCTGAACGATATAACCGGTACGGAAAATGTTTACAGCGGCGAAAAGCAGGACAAAACTATCGGCAATTGGAACGGTAACGCGCTCAAGATCGCGGATATCGCGGGCAAGACGATCGTTGAAAGCGGCACGCCTGCGGACATTACGACCGGCATTACCGGCAAAGACGCAGAGACGGTTACCGCGCCGACGACCGGTAAGTTCGGCGTTACGTACGCCGGCGAATATACCGTCACGGTAAGAATCGCCGATCAAGACAATTACGAATGGAATATAGTGGGCGGCAGCGACGAACTCGCGGATAAATCGCTTACTTATACGCTCGATCGTGCGCCGCTTGTTGTTGAATGGAGCGACGATAAAGGGTCGTATCCCGGTACGCTCGACGGTAGCAATTATCCGAATTTTGTGTTCGACGATACTTTGAAGAACGGACAAAAAAAGCCCACGGCGACGGCTCAAGTTTTTTCGGGTGACGTAATAAGTATTGATACTACCGTTGTTTACAGCGACGGCACATTTAGTAGTGTAGTCGGTCAAATCGACGAGAAAAATACATACTATATTGCCGTTACAGCGTTCTCAGGTGCGGATGCAGCGAACTATTATTTGCCTAAGTTTGCCGATGATAATTTTACGAATATTGCGACGATTTTCGAGATAACGGCGCTTACTCTTGAAAGACCCGTTCTTGTAGATAGTAAGGACGGAGCAATTATAGATAATGGCAATAATACAATTACTGTCATATATCATGGCGCAGTCGGATATCAAATTTCCGATTTTATCAAAGAATATGCTCTTCAATATGTGAGTGGTGATATTGCTCGTCTCGACATTGATTTACCTAAATGTGTCGATGCCAATATCGACGGATATGAAATTAACGTAAAACCTGCGGACAATTACACATGGAAAGATGAGTCGAGAACGGAAGTAAAATTTAAATTTATCATAAACCCTGCGGCGGTGGATATTCAATGGAACGAGAGTTCGCTCAAATCGGTTTATTCGTCGACTAAAATCGAAGAGCCGACTTACACGGTCAAAGGAACATTTGACGGTGATGAGTTTACCCTTGAACTCGGCTACAAGAAAACGGCTATTACCGATGCCGAAGATGTGACGCTTATCAATGCCGGTAACTATATTGTTTACGCGAAGTCGCTCGTTGTAAAAGACGGTAACAGTGCTAAAGTAAATAACTATATTATCAGCGATGAAGATGATTATTACAGCAATTTCGTTGTCGCCAAGAAAGCGCTTGCTAAACCGACGTTCGATATTTCGCAAGAGAATACTACGTTCGGTAGCGGTACCGTATCGAATAAGTTATATTCCAATAGCGAAAACGAAATTGCCGATTGGAATAATAATGGTATGTTGTTTGAAGCCGCAGTCACCGCAAAGCGCGATAAAACTTGGTTCACCGATACCGTAGCCGATAACGATCCTGTTTTGACTATCGACACGAGCGCGGAAGATAAATACAGCTTCGATACAGCAACGGGACAACTTACATACTATGCCGCCGGCATATACACTATCACATTTACTCTTTTCGACAGCTCGAATTATTGCTGGATCGGCGAAGGCAAAGAACAGGATTTTAAAGACGGCGTTTCATATACTTGCAAGTGGGAAAACAAATTCAATGTCGATCGCAAAGAAGTCGATGCGCCGACGCTCGGAAGTAACCGCGCAATGGAAGCCGAAAAGCCTATAACCGATTTGTCGACCGTATTCACCGGCGCGACGGACGGAATGAGGTACGGCGTTATGTACGGTAATCGTAATACGGAGAACGGGGAAATAATTAAACCTGCTACGTCCGAGCAACAAGGCGGCGGACTTAACGGTCAGCCGGCGCAGATGGGGCAGTACTATGCGGTGCTTACCGCCGATGACGGATATAACTATACTTGGACGGTGCCTGCCGACGACGGCAAAGGCGGGTTTATCGGCAGCGGCTTTATAACCGCGATAGACGGCAAGGTATATGTCATAGAGTATACGACAGACGTCGGCGCAAGAGTGTATTTGCTTTACGCAATTACTGCGACGCAAGTAAATGTTTTGCTCGATATAACTGATTATACGTACGGCGACAACGGCTACGCTATAGGTGAAACGGAAATAGTAAAAGCCAATAAGTTTGTTCGCGATCATACGTATGCAGAATTCGGCGATAAAAAGGTTTTCGATTTCAGAAATCTTACCGAGAGTGTTTTAGTTGACGATGTTACATATAACCAACTTCCCGAAATCCAAACGCTTTCTTATAAAATATATAAGATAACCGATACGACGAGAACCGAGGTCAGCGAATCCGATTTAATACAGGGTTTACCTTGGGGCGCAGGTAGCTACGAGGCCGATATCACTATCGAGTTCAAGGAGTCCAAAGCATATCAAAAATGGACCGGCACGCGCGCGTTCACCGTCGAAAAGCGCGAAGTGGAGATCACGTGGACGCATACTAACGATGAATACAAACAAATCGGCATAGCGTCCGACGCGAAACTCTCCAAAGAGTATAACGGCGTGAAGAATGAATTTACTTATTCCGTGACGAACGTTCCCAAAAAGAACGTAAGCGATTCATCGACCGCACCGACGCTTACGGTAGTGACGGATACAAAGAGCGGTACGTCATTTACCGGTGCAACAAAATTGCTAGACGTCGGCACATATCGTGTGAGTATCGACGGCAGCAAATTTGCCGACGATAATTTCAGCGCCCACGATGTAAGCGCAAAGCACGTCGAGTTTACCGTAACGCCCAAGAAGATCACGCTCGTCACGAATGGCGGCACGCACGTATACGGCAACGCACTTGAGTTTGCGGCAAGTACATATTTTACCGAAACAACAAAAGGACAATTCTACACACGTGACTTTGCGCTTGATAAAGATATCGGCAGTTTGGTTAACATCAATGTCACAAACGCGAACGGCGTAGTTTCTTCATCGAAAGACGTTACCGTTAACGGCACATTCTACCTCACGCCCGCGCTTGTCGACGCGACTGAAAACGCGCATGTACAAAACTATGTTATCGATACAAGCGCCGACAATCAGGGCGTCACTTCGGGCGCGCTTACCGTAACTAAACGCGAGATAACCGTCACGATAGACACGCTTCCCACAAGCGTTTACGGGGCGAACATCGAGAGTGTAACGGCTAAAATCGCGCTCACCGCAGACGCCGGCGTTACGGGCAACGCCGCGCTTGCTCTTGATGAGACCGAAAGCGAAGTATTCTCGCTTGCCGCCGCTATTACTACTAAGACGGACGTCGGAGAATATCCGATCGTGCTTACTTTGACTGACAAGGGCGCGGCTAACTATGTGATCACTTACGGCACGAGAACTGCGGTCGGCGACGGCAATACCATGGTTCACGACGCCTATAAGTATGCTATTACCGCCGCTACTATCGACGATAATGATACGATCGTAGGAAATAAGCTCACTTATAACGGCACAGCTCAGGATATATTGAAGCCCAGATTCGAAGTGACGATAGTCAATTATCCGGAAATCGCCGGTAACGCGCCGGTATGGTCGTATGCCGAAACCGCGGCGGACTATAATTATTCCGGTAAAACATTTACGAGTTTCACGAATAGTCCCGAGATTACTGCCGCAGGTACGTACTATTACGTCATAAAAGTTACGGCGAAAAATCATACGGATTTCTACAACAACATAGAAGTCGTCGTAGATAAAGCGACATTGAGCGTAAGCTTTAATTTGACGATAATGTACGGCGAAGACGATCCGACAACCGTTAACGGCGGATATTTGTTCGGTATCGAAAATCTCCGCACGAGAGCGGTAAACGGCAACGGCTGGACCGTTATAGGCTTTGTGAATGAAGCCGATGAGGATTTGTTCTATAAATCTGTCGACGGCACGTTCGATAAATTCTACGAGCTTAACGGGGAAATTCGTTATACTATTAACGGAAGTTTCGACAGTAAAGCAAACCCCGGTTCTACGTTTGATTTCGGCATCGTATTCGATAAACTTGTTTGCGATAACTATGAATTTGAAAATGCCGGCGGTACGCTTACTATCGCAATGGTTGACTTGACAGTTGAGATCGACGATAAAAACGCGATATACAACGAGCAGGAAATAAGCAAAATACCTGCGCCGACATACACGTTGTCTCTTCCCGATTCTACTTACGGAAACGGTAAATATGTGTTGACGGAAAACGAAAGCGAAATATTTACGCTTTCGACGTCGGCGCTTACAAATAGTAACACGAAAATCACTACCAACAAAGTAGGCGAGTATTCGATACGCGGCAATAATAAGAAAACCACTATCTACAATATAATGTTTAAAGGCGGTTGGGAATTATCGACTGCCGATGGTGGTCTGGTAGCCGGTACCGATACCGAGAAAGCTATTTACGGCAAATACACTATAAAGCCCGCCAATCTCGATGTAAAATCCATTACGGGATATAACGAACAATATGACGAAGAATGGCACGGTATAAGCGTAGACGGCAACCCGATCATAGATCCGGTCAGCGGTAAATTGAAAGAAGGTATTACTCTTGCTACTGCAAACGACGGCAGCACGGTTATTGTTGCGTATGCGCGTGCGATGAACGAGTTGTCCAATGTGACTTCCGGCGATTTCGAGTCCGCAACGAAAACCGATTTGCCGGCATACAGAAATGCCGGTCGATATCACGTGCTGTATAAACTTTCCGCAGGGGATAACTATAATGTAAAATACGGCTGTGTGTCTGTCATCATCGATAAAGCGGATAACTCGTTAAGTACGTTATTCAATTTTGCCAATAACAGCGCAAAGGCGTCGGAAAAAGGCGGAAGTGCGGCTACTCCTACCAAAGACGCATGGGTATACGGTTTGTATTCGACAGATGTCATGGACGGGTATAATACGGACGGCGATCAAACTATTACAGAAGCGGCGGCAACGTTTAAGTATACCGGCGGTGCGAACGACGAACAGGGTAAACTCAAGTACGAGTTGTTCTATAAAGCCGATTCCACTGCCACCGAGGTGTCTGTTGCGGGATCGAGCGCTTCTGTGACATATAACAGTATTAAAGCGATGTTTGACGATATGTTCAGCCAAGGCAAATTCAAAGCCGGTGATTACAGACTTCGCATAACGCTTGACGACTCGGCTAATTATTATGGCTTTACATATAACTTCGCCTTTAAAGTCGGGAAACGCGGTCTTACCGTAACGGCGAAGGATGCAAGCACGACCTACGGCGAGAACGCGCCGAAGTTTGAAGGTGTTTATACCGGACTTGTGTGCAACAGCACCGCCGCAGATGCGACGGCAGACACTATCGAGATTGCACTTTGCAACGCACCGGTATTGGCAACCGAGTATGCGATAGGCAAGAACGTCGGCGGCGGCAGCGGTACGGGCGACAATAAAGGCAAATACTATATTCGTGCCGACGGTAAAGATAACGGCACGGTAGACGCCGGCAGCTTCACTAACTATATCGTCACGTATAACTATGCTTGGTTGACTGTCGATCAGCGCGAAGTCACGATCGAGATCGACGATAAAGTAAATACGTACAACTTGCAGGGCGGCGAGACGTTGCAGACGCTTACGTTCCAAGTCGCAGCGGTTAGTAAATTCGGTATATACACGTCCGAACTTGTTGACGGAGAGGATTTCAAGAACGGCTATAATAATAAAAATCAGAAGTTGCTTACGCTCCATAGCGACGCTATCGTCGGCAACAATACAAATGATGTCAAGATAGATAACGGCAATGTGGTCGGGTATACGATCTATGCAACGTTCTTCAATGACACGGCGAAAGCCAATTATAATATCGTTTTCTCGGGCTGTGCGCTCAAAGAAGATAAGGACGGCGCGATAGGCGCTAACGACAGCGTCAACAACGCCGGTTCGTATGTCATCAATAAAGCTACGTTCAGTGTCAGTACCGACGGAGTGTGGCACGATGTAACGAAAGACGGTGTAACCGAATCAGTGAAAGGCGATGTTTACAGCGGAGCCGTAAATTACTACAAAGCCCATCTCGAAGATCAGAACAAAACTCGCATCGAATTTAAATACCAGGTCAAGGGCAGTGACGGTCAATATACGGATATCGCGGATAATGAAGTAGTCAATGTCGGTGAGTATAAGGCGATAGGAAGCTCGTCCAATCCCAATTATACCGCCGCAGAGATGTCGTTTACATTCCCCATCACTCCGGCGACGCTTACGCTTACTGCCAATGCGACAAGCGTTCAGTACGGCACGAAGCTTTCGGGTAATGTTAAAACCGACGCTGCTGACGGCGGCGCAACGGCAACCGGCAGATTTGCCGGGTTCACGTATACGGCGAGTTCGACTACGTTACTGCCAGAGATCGTTGCAGATTATCAGGGAAATATAGAGAACAAAGTCGGCTATACCGTTCAGGGTTATGAAGTAAACGGTGCCGGCAAGACGACTAATGCCGGCGTAGGAAATTGCACTATTACGCCCGCATGCGACGATACCGACAACATTAAGATAAACGCCGAATCGGAAAAACTTACCGTAGCTCAGCGCGAGATCGACGTTACGATAGAAGGTTACGAGTCGGGCAACCAAAACGCCGCGTGTTTCTATCAAGGTACGCAAGCCGCGACGCAAGCGCAGTTGAACAGCTTGGTAAACGACGGCGGTGCCGATATAACTAAAGTTCAAAGCTTTATCAAGGTTTCGGACGGGGCGTTCGGCGATTCGGGCGATGACGAAAAATCGCTCGGTATCAAACTTACTTTGCCGAGCGACGCTATAAACGTAAAAGACGGCGGTTATGAGATGTCGTATACGTACAATAACAATAACTATGCCATTACGTTCAATAATGATGAGGACAGCGTGCCTGCACCTACGTTCTATATCAAAAAAGCGCCGCTTACTCTTACCGTTAGCGTCAATCGCAAAGTGACATACGGCGACGGTTTGGTGCTTGATGTACTTGACGGTGCGATTACGACGACCGACGGAATACTTATGTACAACGTCGACGGCATGATGAATAAAGAAGAATTCAAAACCATTCTTCAAAATCAAAAAGCAAGCATTTCGTTTACCGCAAAACTGAACGGCGATGATTATGAGGCATGGGAGAGCAAAGTCGGTGAAAAGTACACGGTAGAGATAGTCAAACTTACCGGCGTAACGTTTGCCAACTACGAGATCGTCGGTTATGAAACGGCGACGCTAGAGATCGCGCCGAGAACGATCACCGCAGAGACAAACGATCAAGTATTCGGTAGTAGCGGCAAGATAGCCGGTAATGGCGCGTATGCTCCCGGACACGAGGCTGTGATCACATACGCCGATTTCAATAAAAACTCGCAGGTGAACGGCGATTACAGACCGAGTTACACTGTGAGTTATGATACACAAACCAATTCGAAATACAACCAAACCGCAGGCAAAGCGCCCACACATGTAGGCAATTATAACGTTACGATCGCGCTCACGGAGGGTGGCAACTACACGTTTGCCGGGGGCTATACGACTACGTTGCGATTCAATATAGAAACGCTTAAAATAACCGGAATGCAGTTGCGTTGGGATCCGATGACATATTCTTTGGACGAACACCCCGATGCTACGATCATAGCAAATACTATCAAACGTTTCGACAGCGAATATATGCAGATATCTTCGTTCAGATTTATGGGTAGCAGCGGAAACGGTTATACGATAGAACACGGCGATGAGAATACGCCCGGAAGTTACTATTTCGACGAGGCAGGCACGCTTAATGTCACGCTCGCATACGGCAGCGCCGCAGTCGGAAGTTATACGGTGTCGTTTACGCTCAAACCCGAGGCGACGGATAATATCGCCATTATCGATACGAGTATACCGGGTATTGCGGACAGTGTATTCTATGTGACACAGGAAGTTATAACAATGACAGTCGATTTCGACGGAAGACCGGACGGCTATTTGTTCAAATTCGATGAAATACTGCCGCAGGCATCCGTAAAGATCAACGATCAGCTTGTTGTCAATAACGTCGGCGTTACCTTCGCTTATGCGAAAATGAAAACCACGGATACCCGTTCCAACGAGCTTGCCGTCAAGAGTAAGACCGAACACGGTATTGTGACGCCCGATATCACCACGGAAGATTACGAACCGCTTGTTACGAATATCTCGTTTGAATACGGTTACTATGTAATGATGGCGCAGTATGCCAACAACGATATCAACAGGATCCGTTACTACGTGTTCAAAGTGGAAAAGGCGACGATCGACGCGCCGACTTTCACCGATCCCAAACAAACATATAACGGCGGCGTGCAGTCCGTGGATATCGCGTTCGATTCCACTGCCGTGCGTCCCGTGTTTGCCGGCGCTACCGAGACTACGGAGAGCGGCATGAAATTCCTTGCGACTGCTGCAGGCGATCATACGATCTCATTTGTGCTTATCGACAGCAAGAATTACGAGTGGAACGGCTTTGCCGGCGATACCGTTTCGTATACTTGGACTATTTCCAAGGATAATACCGTAAACGGCGCGGAAGGCGATAAGATCGTTACGTTCGGCGCTATCGAGAACGCTACTTTCGGCGGTAACGGTTTCGATACGGCGGTCGTAAATACCAAAGACGGATACGCCGGAAGGATCGACGTTTACTTTATGGCAAAGACCGACGAAACCGAGCCTGCGCCCGGCGATGCCGGTTGGTCGACCGTGTCCGGTTCGCCCGTAAACGCCGGCACGTATTGGATCAAGGTCGTTGTGCGCGATTACGGCAAGAACTTCGACGACAAGACCGCAATATGCGCGTTCACCATCGATCCCAAGACTGTCTATGCGACGGCGACCGGCACGATAACTTACGGCGATCCGTTCGAAAACGCCAACCTGCGTTATGATATCGAAGGTTTGCTGTTCGGCGACAAAGAGATCGATAACGGCATTGCATATAAGCTTGCCGCGGATTACGGTAAACTGCTTGCCGGCGGCGATTATCTCGTAACGCTCGCAAATACCGACGGTGTTGTAGACGGGCTGACGGCAGGCGACAATTATATCATCAAAGCCGCGGCAGGCAAGCTCACGGTCAATCGCCGCAATGTGACGGTCACGATAGGTAGCATGGTCGGTACTTATGCGGTCGAACCCGATGTCGGCGATATCGAATTCACCGTTACGAATCTTGCGGCAGGCGACGATAAATCGGCGCTCGACATAGCGTTTGATATCGGCGCAAGCAAAGACAGCGCGGTCGGCGGTATCTATTACGTAACGGTAGGCAGAGACGGCGATAACAATTATGATTACGACGACAGCAATTATAATATAGTTACCGTCAACAACGGTCTTTACACCGTCACGGCGCTCGAGATCGAAGTGACGCTCGAGGCGCAGCAGGATATTACGTACGGCGATAAGGAAATATACGGCGCGCGTGTCGGCAATATATCGATAGTCGATCCCGACGCCGACGAGCAGCTCGTGCGTGACGAGCTTATGAACACGGCGATTCGTTTCACCGGTATGACATACGGCGGAGCGGATTACGATGATACCGTTGCGCCGATCTCGGCGGGCGAGTACACCGCGACGTTAGTCGGCGCGAGTTCGAACTATAAACTGAGCGGCATGCCGTCCGTCAACTTCGTCATCGGCAAACAGCTTGTAGATGAAGATGCGTTCGAGATCGAACACGGAATTTACACCGGCGAAGAACAGTCGCCGTCGATCTCCGTCAAGGACGGTTACGACTACGACGAAAGCATATATTCGTTCGGCGATAATTTGCCGACGTTCGTCGAGTCGGGCAGCTACGATATCACAGTCGAACTTGCCGATCCGTTCAACTATACTTGGTCGAGCACGGCGGACCAAACCGTTACGGTCAAGTTTATAATCGACAAGGCGAGCGACGAGCTTGTCGGCGAACTCGAGATAGCCGGCTGGCAGTACGGCACATACTCGCAGGCGTTCAACAGCCCCAAAGCAACCGTCAAATCCGGCGGCAGAGTGTATTTCGAATATTCGGTAGACGGCGGAAAGACTTACACGCTCGCTATACCGAGCAATGCCAATGCCGGCACGTATTACGTGCGCGCTCGCGTAAACGAGTCCGACAACTACGGCGAGTTTATAAGCTCTGCAGTCAAGTTTGCTATCGATAAATTCGAAGTGGCGGCGCCTACGTTAAAAGTAATAACGGTCGGCGCAAACAAGAACGATACGTATACCGGCGCCGATCTCATGGCTGATATCGAAGGCTACGCGGCGAGATATATGTACATCGGCGACAGCAGTGCAGAGACGCGCATAATCGGCGGCAACGTAAAAGCGGTCGCGGTCAATGCCGGTAAATACAATATCAACTTTGTTCTTACCGATCCGACAAACTATAAGTGGACGGCGGGCGACGACAACAACGACGGCACGCTCACTATCGAGTGGAACATCGCCAAAAAGAAAGTTGCGCGTCCCACGCTCGGCGATAACGGCTTTGTTGTCGGCGGCGGCGATATAACCTATATCCCTGCCGGATTCGATCCGAGCATTATGATCATCGAAGGTAACAAGTACAGCTACGGCGGCGATTTCTTAGCGGTCGTCAGGCTCAAGGATACCGATAATTACGAATGGGCTACGGAAGGTCGTCCGACGGTCGAACTCAAATGGCATATCACCGGTTCCGATACCGTGTTTGCCGTGATCATTTCGATACTCTGCGTACTGCTTGCCGCAGGCGCCGTAGGCATAGCGGTACAGTTCTTGCTCGATAAGCGCAGAAAGAGCGTAGAAGCCGGCGCGATGAACGATATCGAAAGTAAGGATGCCGCGGAAAACGGCGAGAGCGGCGACTCTGCTCCGGAAAGTTCGGAAAGCGACGTCGACGGACAGGCGGAAGAGACTGCGGAATCGGACGCCGAGCAACCCACCGTTACGGAAGGAGAAGATGAATAATGAATACGATCTTGTTTGTCAGTTCGATTTTTTCGCCCGGACAGATCACCGCGATAGTGATCGTATCGGTGCTTATAGGACTGCTGATCGCGGGTAACGGCGCGCTGTTCTATTTTCTGCGTAAGCGCAAAACGCGCAAGCTTTGCACAAGTCGGTTGCAAAATAAACGTGACGCGCTTTTGGAACATTTAAAAAACATCAACGACGACGGATCGTTAATGGAAGGTCCTTTGGGTGGTATAAATGAAGGCGAAGAGGAAGCCGTTGACGATGATTCCGACGAAGATACGGACGAGGACGACGACGAAGAAGAGGACGAACCCGCCGCAGTCGAGACAGTAACGCCTGGCGACGACGAGGATATTACGCAGAACGAGATACTTGCGGTCGCGGATATGTCCGAGTATACCAGACGCGCGTTCGGGGTCGAGAGCGACGAGTTCGACAACAAGCGTTATTACGTGCGTTATACGCCCGGATTCGAGGCTAAACTGCGCGACGCGGACGACGATGTCAAGCAGCGTTATGCGGAACTTGCGACCGAACTCGGACAGTACAAAGGCGTCAAGATCAAATCCAGTTTCCGTCAGCAGCGGATATACAAGGGCAGAAAGACGCTCGGCATTATCTTGTTCCGCGGCAAGACGCTTTGCGTAGCGTTTGCGCTCGATCCCAAGGAATACGCGGAGACAAAATACCGCGGCATCGATAAGTCGGATAAAAAGCGTTTCGCAAAAACGCCCATGCTGTATAAACTTACTTCGGCGCGGCGCGTGGAGTATGCGAAATATCTTATCGTTCAGCTCGCCGACGCGCACACCATCGTACTCGCTACGCAAGTGGAACAAAAGCCCGTCGATCTTTCGCAGCGCACGCCGGACGAATTGTTCGTCGCAGGCGGTTTGCGCATAGCGATCCTCGGCGAAGCGCCCGAGCTCGAACCCGAACCCGAACCCGAGCTTACGGTCGAAGATACCGTCGACGGTCCCATGGTCGAAGCGGCGTCTACCGATGACGAGACGGACGAGCTTGCAGTTGAAACGCCGGAAGGCAGGATAGTATTCGACCGCAGTTTCGCGGCGCGTATCATTCAGGCGGACGATGCGCTCAAGGCGCGTTACTCCGAGCTTAAAAACTATATTCTCGCGTACAAGGGCGTGCGGGCGAGAACGAGCTGGAAACGCGAAACGTTCGCTATCGGAAGAAATTCCGTCGCTACGTTCGCAGTCCGCGGTAAGACGCTGATGCTTTATCTTGCTACCGACCCGAGTCGGTTCGACGACACCAAGTACAAGGTAGAGAATATGTCCGAAGTCGCAAGCCGCAGAAAGACCCCGCTGTTGTTCAGAGTAAGGTCCGATCGGCGGACGGCGTATGCAAAACAGCTTATCGACATCGTGCTTGCGGAAAAAGGCGCTGTGCGCGCCGAACGCAGACCGCAGGATTACACCGTGCCGTACCGTTCGACAGACGCGCTCGTCAAACGCGGTTTGATAAAAATAACTCAGACCGATTCAAAGGGATTCGCGCGTACCGACAAAAACAAATAATTTTCTATGTTAACGACCTGTTGCGGAATGATCCGCGGCAGGTCGATTTCGTTTGCCGTAATACCGTAAAGCAATAAAAGAATGTACGTATACGAATATTCGTATATGGAAGTTATCGTAGAGTAATTACAGACTTGAACTTCGTATGGAGCGGCGCCCCGGCGCTCCATTGCGTCAAGGCAAAAAATAAATGAGCGGCGGTCAAGGGTCTGACCGCCCTACGAATTACGCAATGTAAATGCTTTGCGGTATGTAAAGAAACATAAAGTGATATACCGTAAACCGTAACGATGTATCAACGGGAAATAACAACAGACCCGACTTTCGTAGGGAGCGACGCCCTTGCGCTCCGTGTGTGTAAAAGCAATAAATCAAAATTGCGGATGCGTATTTTACCGTTTATCGCGTCGGCGTTATCGTTTGTTACTCTTACTTTTGCTTTAAAATTGGCTTGCCTTTTTTAAGGCGTTATGGTATACTTAACGTATGGTCGATTTTGAGAGCGTTTTATTAAAACACCGATTCAAATACAAAAAATCGTTCGGACAGAATTTTATTTTCGACGCAGATCTGCTCGATGAAATAGCGAGAGATGGCGGTGCGGACGATGCGTGCGTGGTGGAGATCGGCGCGGGCGCGGGTTCGCTTTCGTGCGTGATAGCAAAGCGCGCAAAATCGCTATGCGCTTTCGAGATCGACGAAACGCTTTTTCCGATACTTGACGAAACGCTCGGCGAATTCGATAATGTCAGACTGTTCAGCAATAACGTTTTGGAACTCGGGATCGAGACCGTAGACATGGTTGTCGGCGAACCGTATATAGTTATAGCCAACTTACCGTACTACATAACGACGCCGCTTATATTCATGTTTTTAAAGTCGACGCAGTGCGGATCGATAACCTGTCTTGTGCAAAAAGAAGTGGCGGACAGAATATGTGCGACCGACGGCGGAGATTTCGGTGCGCTCTCGTGCGCCGTCCAAGCGGTGGCGACGCCGAAAAAGCTGCGCGACGTCAAATCCTGGGATTTCACGCCCATGCCGGAAGTGGACAGCGCGCTTATTCGCTTGGACCGCATACCGGGTGCTGCGCTTACCGACGGACTTGACACGTTCATCAAACAGTGCTTTGCGCAAAAACGTAAAACGCTTCTAAACAACTTGACGGGCGTCGGCATAGATAAACAGAGTCTTACCGCCGCGCTCGAAAAGCTCGGATTCAAAGCGACCGCGCGCGCGGAAGAACTCGGCGCGGCGAAGATTTTCGAGCTGTACGAAATTTTACACGGTTAAATCGGGAGTTTCCCATTTATATAAAAATAATTTCGGGCTTTTGCCCAAAGGAGCAAATATGCAAACTTACGGAATTGAAAAGTACGGGATCTTGAAACCCAAGAAAGTCGACCGCAATAAATGTCCCGCGGTGCTTACCGAAGAGGCGCTGAAAACCGAGCCGTCGCGTCTTATGGATACCGGCGCATTGCTCGTCGAGACCGGCGCATATACCGGTCGTTCGCCCAAAGACCGTTTCATTGTAGACGAGCCGGGCGTTTCCGAACAGATCGGCTGGGGCAGCGAGAATAAAAAATTCCCGCTCGATAAGTTTGAACTTATCTACAAAAAAGTCGGCAAGTATCTGTCCGGCAAAAACGTATATTTGTTCGACGGTTTCGCCGGCGCCGATCCCAAGTATCGCGTGTCGGTGCGCGTCATCAACGAGTATGCGTCCGAAAATCTGTTCATGAACAACATGCTCATTCGTCCGACCGAAGAAGAACTCGCGTCGTTCAAAGAGGATTATACGCTCATTGCCGTACCCGGGCTCAAACTCGATCCCAAGGAATGCGGCACCAACAGCGAAGCGGCGATATTGCTTTGCCTTAACAAAAAGCTCATTCTCGTCGTCGGATCGAAGTATGCGGGCGAGATGAAAAAATCGGTATTCAGCCTTATGAACTATCTTCTTCCGCAGAAAGGTGTGCTCGGCATGCACTGCTCGGCAAACATGGCGCTCGACGGCAGCGGCGACACGGCATTGTTCTTCGGACTGTCCGGCACCGGCAAGACGACGCTGTCTGCCGATCCCAAACGCGGACTTATAGGCGACGACGAACACGGCTGGTCCGATGACGGCATATTCAATATCGAAGGCGGCTGCTATGCCAAGTGCATAGATCTCAGCAAAGAACACGAGCCCGAAATTTACGGCGCCATCAAGTTCGGCGCGCTCGTCGAAAACGTAGTGATCGACGACGAGAAACGTTCGCCCGACTATAAAGACCGTAGCCTTACCGAGAACACGCGCGTTTCGTATCCTATCGACTTCATTCCCAACAAGGTCGTGCCGTCGGTCGGCAAACATCCCAAAACGGTCATCTTCCTTACGGCGGATGCGTTCGGCGTATTGCCGCCCGTCGCCAAACTTACGAAAGAACAGGCGATGTTCTATTTCGTGTCCGGCTATACCAGTAAAGTCGCCGGCACGGAGCGTGGAATAACCGATCCCGTCAGTACGTTCTCGACATGCTTCGGCGCGCCGTTCATGCCTCTGCCCAGCTCCGTTTACGCCGAGCTTTTGGGCGAGAAGATCGAAAAACACGGTTCGTCCGTTTACCTTATAAATACAGGCTGGACGGGCGGTGCGTACGGCGTAGGCAAGCGTATGAGCCTTCCCGCTACCCGCGCGATAGTCACCGCGGCGCTCGACGGCACGCTTGCGAACGTCGAGTACGAGACCGAACCGTTCTTCGGCTTGGCTATCCCCAAGACCTGCCCGAACGTCGACAGCAACATTCTCAATCCCAAGAACGTGTGGGCGGACAAAGCCGAATACGACCGTCTTGCCAAGAAACTCGCGCATGACTTCGCCGAGAACATCAAAAAGTACAATCTCGACGCCAACATCGTAGCCGCCGGTCCCAAAGCGTAATTACAGATCGAACGTAAATATAAATGCCCGTGTGAACTTAATTGCTTATGCGGGCATTTTCTATTGCAAAGTTGTATTCTCGGAATGAAAGAAACGCCATATAGGAGAGAGTAAAAAGTTGAATCTGCGTGATCGAAAATATATAAATATGCAAAAATTGCGTGTTCTTAAAAAATAAAATACGCAATTTTTGCGTATGTGCTTGCGTTTTCGATAAATATGTATTATAATGGCTTTAAGGTGATAGGATGACGCTCAAGGAGTTAAGAACACAAAAAAGGCTCACACAGTCGGAGTGTGCCAAATATGTCGGTATGCCGCTTAGGACGTATCAGGTTTATGAATGTGATGAAACTAAAGTCGGAACGATCAAGTATTTATATGTTTATCAAAAGTTGGAGGCATACGGTTTCGTAGATGAGTCGCACGGTATTTTATCTGTGGAAGATATAAAAAATATTTGCACAGAGGTATTTGAAAACTACGAGATTTCTTATTGTTATTTATTCGGATCTTATGCAAAAGGACGTGCTACCGAGACAAGCGATATCGATCTACTCGTTTCTACCGCGGTAACAGGAATGAGATTTTTCGCGATAGTGGAAAATTTGCGAGAAAAACTCAAAAAGGAAGTTCATGTGCTTAATCAAAAACAAGTCGAAGGCAATGCTCGGCTTATAGAAGATATCCTGAAGGACGGGATAAAAATTTATGGATAACAAAAATAGGAGCAAGCATTCTATGATAGACTTGGTCAAGAGAATAAACGAGTTGGCGTCGCAAAAGGGTTGGACTGGATATGAGTTATCCAAACAAACTGGTATATCTACGAATACGGTATACGATTGGCAAAAGGGCGTTACTCCGTCATTGTCAAATATTTTAAAAATATGCGAGGCAATGGATATAACGCTCGAACAATTTTTTTGCGGTATAGGGTCTTATCGATTGACAGAAGATGAAAACCGTATATTGCGGGAATGGATGACGCTATCCGATTTGGAGAAAAAAGCGATACTCGATATGATCGAAGTTTTTAAGATTTTAAAAAGAGACAAATAATGTACGGATCGGAAATATCGGAAAAAATAAAAGCATACTGCTATGAGCGAAATATGAAAGTTTCGGAGTTGTTGCGAGTCTCGGGTCTATCCGCACATTTGATAGATGATTGGCAAAACGGTAAAACCGAACCGTCGTTTCCGGCGCTTATTCGTATATGCGAATCTTTGAGTATCGATATAAAAGATTTGTTCGTAGGCGGACAAAGGCTGACGGTATCTCAAATCGAAATATTGGAAGAGTGGCGCGTACTGTCCGATATACAAAGATCGGCGATATTCGATTATATCGACGCCATGAAAGGCTGTAAGCGTTAAATCATATTATCCTAATAATAGCTTTTTAATACGGTGGCATTTATAAATATCCGTTATGATCGCATTATGCGACGTATAGCGAGCGGGCGTTTGCCAGTATATGATTTTTTAGGATCGTGCGATTTATTTGCATATAAATTATGTTTATAAACCTTGCTTTTTCGGACGGAATGTGTTATAATCGGCACAGATACTACTGATACGGCGGAGGAACAAACGTGGAACGAAAAGCCGGTGTTTTAATGCACATTTCTTCGTTACCCAATAACAGGGGAATAGGCTCATTCGGCAAGTCGGCGTACGAGTTTGTCGATTTTCTTGCGGAGTCCGGACTGAGTCTGTGGCAGGTATTGCCGCTTTGCCCGACGTCGTACGGCGATTCGCCGTACCAGTCGCCGAGCGCAGTCGCCGGCAATCCGTATTTTATAGATATCGACACGCTTATAGAAAACGGACTGCTCAAAAAAACCGAAGCGTCCGAGTATGAACTCGGTAATGTCGATTATGCCGCCGTGTATTTCGAACGATTTAATACGCTTAGAAAGGCGTTTTCGCGGTTCATAAAAGCGCCACCCGATGACTACGAAATTTTTAAAAAGGAAAATGCGTTCTGGCTTGACGATTACGCATTGTTCATGGCGTTAAAAGAATCGCACGACATGCAGGCATGGTATACTTGGGAACCCGAGTATATGCACCGTACCGCGAACATGAACAAGTTCGGCAAAGCCGCGGAGTTCCATAAATTTTTGCAGTACGAATTCTTCCGGCAATGGCTGGCGCTCAAGAACTACGCCAACGGTAAGGGCATCAAGATAGTGGGCGACATGCCTATCTACGTCGCGCACGACTCGGTAGAGGTGTGGAGCAATCCCAAACAGTTCCTGCTCAATCCCGATCTTACCAAAAAGGTCGTCGCAGGCGTTCCGCCCGATTATTTCTCGGCGGACGGTCAGCTTTGGGGCAACCCCATTTACGATTGGGATTATATGCGCGAGACCGGTTACGAATGGTGGGTCATGCGCATGCGCATGGCGCTTAAATTTTACGACGTGGTGCGTATCGATCATTTCCGCGGTTTTGCCGATTACTATGTAATACCTGCCGATCATACGGACGCCAAGCACGGCGAATGGCATAACGGACCGGGTATGTCGCTGTTCGACGTAATAAACGAGCGGCTTTCTCATCCGGCGATCATCGCAGAGGATCTCGGCGAACTGCACGAGTGCGTGCGCGAACTCGTGCGCGAGACCGGTTACCCCGGTATGAAGGTCATGCAATTCGCGTTCGACGGCAATCCGTATAACGATTTTTATTATACGAATTATAACGAAAACTGCGTGGCGTATCCCGGGACGCACGATAACGACACCACGCGCGGCTGGTTCGAAGCGCTTAATGAAAATGACGAAAACTTGGTGCGCAGAACGCTTGGCTATTACGGCGACTGCAGCGATATCGCAGACGTGATCACCGAACGATTGTTCTCGTCGCGTGCGAACACCGTCATTATCCCAATGCAGGATTTTTTGAATCTTCCGACTTCGGCGCGCATGAATATACCGTCGACGCTCGGCGGCAACTGGGCATGGCGCTCGGCTGCGGAATGGAAGAATAAAGCGGCGAGTATTCGCGCGCTCGCGGAGAAATACGACAGACTGTAAAAGCTATACGATGATAATAATGATATGACCGCAATAAAAAACACGACGGAGTTATTTTGCTCCGTCGTGTTTGTGTTCGTTTGGAAATACGATCACAGATCTTCCTCTTCCTCGTCGTCATCTTCGAAATCGTTGGGATCGACATTGAAGTCGAAGTCGTCCGGTTCGTCGGACATGGATTCGATATCTTCGTCCTCGTCCTCTTCTTCCGGTTCTTCGTCGTCGATGAGGACTTCCTGCATGCCGTCGGGGATCTCTTCTTCCTCGTCGTCGGCAAACGGATCCCAGCTGTTGTTTTCGTCGTCCTCGTCGCTGATCTCCTTGGATTCTTTTTCTTTCTCTTCCATTTCTTTTTTACATTCGAAACAGATGTCCTCGTCCTCACCCAAAAGATTTACATGGCAAACGGGACAGATACGGTTTTCCTGTTCGTCGTCCTCGTCTGGCAGGAGCAACGATGAATCGCCTAATCCCAACTCCGCTTTACACACGGCGCAAAGTTTGTCGCGCTTATCGATATAATTGATTTCGCAACGCGGGCAAATGATGTAAACGGGACGTTCGTCTTTGTTGGTTTTTTCTTTTTTCATGAAAGTTTTCTCCGATATGGGGTGGACTGCCTATCACGGGAAGTCGAGACGTTACCGTGAATCGCACCTATTATATGCGTTTTCACGATTTTTGTAAACTGTTTTTATATGGTTTTCGAGAAATTTATCTGTAAATTTTACGTTTTTTTGTCTGCGTATAAAAAAAGACGATTTTGTCGACAATTATTTGCGGAGGATAGCCATGCGTAAACGTACATTAAACATCAACGAAGTCAAAAGGGATATAGAAGGGTTAAAGGGCAGGAATCTGTCTCTTTCCATAAACAAGGGCAGAAAGAAGATAACAAAGCTGAGCGGCGAAATAATCGATCTGTTCCCGTCGGTCTTTACGTTTCGCGCGGCAGCGGGCGATATAGTATCGTTTTCGTATTCCGACGTCATTTGCGGCGATATAAAATTCCTGCTTGCTTGATACGGTTATACACAGTATATTCGGATATACGAAAAACTCCACCGAAATGTGGAGTTTTTTCTTTGCGACAAATTTCGCCGCGAAACGAATAATACTTATTTGCATAATATGCGTCGGATGCGAATATCATATAGCGATAACTTTTAATTCAAGGAGAACTATATGTCCGAAAACATCAATATCAAGAGCGACGGGATAATAAATATCGCACGCGGTCAAGCCGTGGTCGAGGCAAGAGCCGACGCGCCTGCCGGATGCAAAATATTATCCGCGTCGGCGTGGGCGGTAACTATGCCCGGCGAGATCTTTGCGGGCGAGGTGCGTTATACCGGTAAGGTCACGTTCGACTGTCTTATTCTTACGGGCGACGGCGCGATGGAATGTGTGACTACTGTCGCCGAATTTTCGGATAAGATAACTTCACCGGAAATCGCCGCGGGAATGAATATGACGCTCATACCGGAAGTGATAAACATTGACACCGCTATCGAGTCCGGTGCAGTCAAGCTCATTGCCGTTATAGATACTTCGGCGCTTACCGTTATGCCGCGCGAGTATACCTGTTTGTCCGTTCCCGACGACGGTGTGTACGCGGAGAATCGCACGTTCGAGTATGTTTCGCTGATCGCCGAACAGACCGAGACCGTATACATAACCGACAGCGTCGCCGTCAATAACGTTACGGAAGTGCTTTTCGCGTCGAGCCGGGTTTCCATCGGCGGCGTGGAAACGTCCGAAGGCGAGATCAAGATTTCCGGTACGGTGTATACCGACGCGGTATTGAAAGGCGAGAGCGGTGCGTCGGCAGCGCGTGTGATAACACCGTTTGCCAAGAGCATACCGGCGCTTGGCGTCACGTCCGACAGTTTTGCATACGCGACTGCCGCAATTACCGATACCGCCGCGACATATATCGACGGAGAGAATCGGTTGGAAACTTCCGCGACGCTCATGCTGTCCGTCACGGCGTTTGATCGCAAGATGTCCGACTGCGTGGTCGATGTGTTCTGCGCCGACTACGAGATAGAGACCAAACCGGTAACTGCGAAGTTGCAGGCTTGCGAAAAGCTCGCTATAGTTACCGATACCGTCGACGGACAAATACCCATTCCTTCCGAAAAACCGGCGGCGGACAACGTTGTATGTATTTCAGGCGCGTTCTGCACGCTTTCCGATACGAAGATCGACGGCGGACGCGTTATAGCGGAAGGGCTTGTCGGCGGAGATATAGTATATTACAATGCCGAAAACAATGCGGTGGATACGATAGCGTTCAGATTGCCGTTCAGTATGCCGCTGTCGATACACACGGACATGACGAATGTTGCGGCAACCGCAACGGTCACGGATATTTCGGTACGGGTACGTCGCGAATCGGTATTCGATATCAAAGCCGAAGTATCGTTTGCGCTTAGACTGTCGAGCGAGACCGAATGTACTTTTATAGAAAGCGTAAAAATAGGCGAGCCGTTGCCGCGTCCCGACGCATCGGTCATAGTGCATATCGCAAAGCCGGGCGAAACGTTGTGGCAGGCGGCAAAAGCGCTGTGCTGTTCGCCAGAGAGTGTGGAAAAGCAGAATGCGTTTGCCGCGCCGTACGCCGGCGGCGAGCGGCTCGTCAATTTCTGTAAAAGATAGCCTTCTCACGGTTTCTTATGCGGCGTCTTGCTACCGATATCGACGCTTGCTGTGTTGTACCTCTGCTCATCGTACCGCAGAAGGGTACGACTTCGGGAGACGACGCCTTGCAATCGCGCGATATCGCCAACGCAATACACTCGCGACAAAACCGCTCGTCGGCTGCCTCTCACCGACACTCGTGCGGCGCACATCACTAACGCAATACATTCGCGTCATATCGGTTTTGCGACTGTCTCTCACCGACACTCGTGTTATATACTAAGTTATTATCGAAAAAGCCGAGCGGCAAGTCCGTTCGGCTTTTTGTGTATAGTCGTGTAGGCGATTACGATTGACAAAAATCGTTTTGCGTTGTATAATCGCCGTATGAAAAGAACAGTAAAGTTACGCGCGTTTGCCAAGGCGAATCTTTCGCTCAATATTACCGGAGTAAATGATATAAGCGGTCTGCACGAACTCGACAGCGTCATGATGACGCTCGACGTATGCGATACCGTCACTCTTTTCGAGCGCGACGACGAGCGGATCGTCGTTAAGTTTACCAATGCCGATGTGGGTGAAAACAATACCGCATATAATGCGGCGCGGATCGTTCACGATATAATAGGCGGGTGCGGTTACGATATAACCGTCGAGAAAGGAATACCGATCGGCGCGGGGCTTGGCGGCTCGTCCGCCGACGGCGCGGCAGTGCTGCGCGCGCTCGACGTGCTGTATAAACTGCCGACGCGTGGAGTGGATATGCGCAAGACTGCGCTTTCCGTCGGGTCCGATGTTCCGTTTATGCTTACCGGCGGACTTGCGCGCGTGCGCGGTACGGGCGACGATCTGTTTTTCATTGAGAACAAACTCGAACTGTTTATTGTCGGTTTGATGAGCGGCAGCGTGTCGACTGCGGCGGCATATAAAACTTTCGACGAATTATACCGTGAAAAAATGTATTGTCCGACCGACACCGACGGGCTGTGCGATAAACTGCTCGCAGGCGACAGGACCGCGTTATCGCATATGGGCAATGCATTGTATGCGCCCGCGGTAAAACTTTTACCGAGTGTGGGGTCCGACGTCGAAACTCTTACCAAGCTCGGTGCGGCTGTCAATATGACAGGCTCCGGCGGCATGGTGCTTGGGTATTTTACCGATTTGGATAAGTTCGTTAAATGTGTTCAATCGCTTGCCGACCGCAAGGTGTACGTTTTCGGGGTGGGCAAGACGGGAATTTTGCACGAGCATATAGGCGACGCATGACGCTTTGAAAATGTATTTTATTATATACAGAATCGGGACTTCTGTAGGGCGCGGCGCTCAGGCGCTCCGCATATGGCAGAGCAATAATCCGAGAAGCGGCAGGCAAGGGTCTGTCTGCCCTACGAATTGCACAATGAAATTTCCTTACGGCAGGATAATAAGAATCCAATTGTTATGCGAATTGCACAATATAATTGTTTATCGTAAAGCAATAACAGAATCGATCTTCGTAGGGAGCGCAGACCCGTGCGCTCCGCATGTGGACAAGCAATAATCCGAGAAGCGGCAGGCAAGGGTCTGCCTGCCCTACGAAGTACACAATGAAAATTCTTTACATAAATTATGAATATAAATCGCCGTACCATTGTGTCATTTCGAGCTTGTCGAGAAATCTCATAGATAGGGAAATGATATAATCTATTGACATATACGAAAGTAAGATTTCTCCGCTCCGCTAACGCTCCGGTCGAAATGACAAATGGGCGATAAACGTCGATTTATTTTGCAAGCAAAGTCAATAAAGCTTTTTTTCGTTCCGCGGGCATTGTTCTTATGATCCCCATTATTTCGTTATCCAAAGTGTTGTAATGCTCGTCGCGCCCGAGCAATTCGTCGAGCGAAACGTCGAAATAATCGGCGAGCGCGATCAACGTCTGCAAGTCCGGCTCGCTCGATCCGTTTTCCCAATTGCTTACGTTGCGCTGCATATTGTTTATCGCTTCTGCGAGTTGCTTTTGCGTCAGTCCCGTCTCTTCGCGCAATTCTTTCAGCTTTAACATAGTAACTAATATTCCTATTTTGTTTAATTTTTAATAAATATAGCAAGTTTATTGCTATCATAAGTTGACAAAGAAAAATAAATACTATAAACTATACTATAATAGAAATTATTTTACTGTACGAGGGAATATTATGGATTCAATATGTCTGTCGGTGTATTCTTTGTTTGTGCTTGTATGCGCGTTTCTTTTGGGTTTGTTATGCGACAGTGAACGATTGTTCTCTGCATTGAGGTTTGCAATTGTCGGATTTGCGTCCGTAATGATGATATGCATCAGTTATGCAGAGATATATATTACGGCGCCTATTTTAGGAATGTTGGTTGTCGCGGCTTTACGAAACGGGAGGAAATATATAATTCCTATTTTGTGGATCGTTACGACATTGTATATGTTGGTTTGGATCCTTGGCGGAGGTATGATTCCGAGAATTTTTTACGGCGGTATATATTTTATTATTTATGCGTGTTTGGTGATACTGCCGTGTCTGGGGTTTGCGATAGCGGCAACCGTTATACGCAAAAAGCGTAAAGCGCGCGGACAACTGTACGTTGCAGAGAATGAACACGATTCGTTTTGGTTATTTCATATCGGTAACATATTATCCGCGATTTCATTTATAGCGATGATACTCGGATTTAGATTTATAATGATATCATCGGATACTTTTGTTTGGTCGTTTTACTATGCCCACGACGGCGTTATTATAACAACGTTTGTTATTTGTGTGCTTGCCGGTCTTGCGTCCATGATAATGCTGAAAGTCGCTCGGGAAGAAGGGGGAGAATATACGGCTATGGACACGGCGCTATACATCTGGTCGTGGGTCGTGGCGGTCATTAGCATAGTGGTATTCGTTATTATGTTGATATTATTCTATATGTTGGGTTCGGGTGAAAGTTCATCTACGCAGCAATCGGGAACGCGCAAAGTAAAGGACGAAAAGGGCAAAGAGCAGAAATTAAATTACAATGGCGGGGCGAGTGAAGAGTCGATAGACAAGAACGGCGAAGTATGGGTAACGAACGACGGCGGCGAGTCGTTCCGCAAGCGCGACGCATATGTTTATAAAGACGAAAACAATAAAGACAAAGTTTTGTATAACAGGTACGGTACGACGGGCGGTAAACCTCTTACGTTAGAGGGTGATAAGGGAGATATATACGATTCCGATTTGTGGGGCAATATCAAAAAACGCGGTGACGGCAACGGTGACGTAATCGGGCAGATAAGAGAAAGCGACGTCGTCAAATCCAAAGTCGACGAATGAATAATGGAATAAACGTATAGGGCGTATATCGTAACGCAATAACCGAGAGACGTTTGTAGGGAGCGCAGACCCTTGCGCTCCGCTTGTGGTAAGGCAATAAACAAGAGAATGGCAGACGGTCTGCCTGCCCTACGA
>CAJUQF010000011.1:0-34615 GCA_910588315.1 uncultured Christensenellaceae bacterium
GACAAGAATGCGCTCGTAACGAAACTTGTGGGCGGACTTATGCCGGAGAGCGTTCTTCTGACCGCAACGGTCGATATTACGCGCGACAGAAGCGTCCGTCGCGACGAAACCGAGTTTATGATAAATTCCTGCGACAATACCGATCGTGCCGTTGCTACGCTCGAAAAACTCATACCCGATCTCAAATTGGGCGAGATCGTCGACAAGCTGTCGCAAACGCTTAACGACATGCTCGACGAACTGGATTCCAGATTGCGTATCGAGCTGGTATCGGCAACGTATACGCCGTCCGAAGACGGTTGGATAGGCGACAGCGGCGCGCTCGTTATGCCGGATATATTCACGGTCGTTACAGATATGGTTCTTGTCGAGAAACAGCCGGACGGCACGCAGCGTCCCGTCGTCACGCCCGAAGAACTTAAAAACGTTATCAAAGATCTCAATGCTCCCGGCGTAGTCGAGTCGGATATCCCGAGCGGCGGATATTCCGGTTTTATCGACGAAGTCATGAGCAAGTATTATTTCACGCAAGATTCCGCCGCGCCCGTGCGGACGTTCGACGATCTCACGAAATACATGAGCGACTTCGATTCGAATAAGTTCGTAATAGACGGGCGCAACGGACTCGCGCACGATGATCGGACTATCGACGATCTTGTTCCCGTCATGTCGGGCGGCGAACTCGGCGCGCTTATAAAAGAACAGCTCGGCGGTAATTCGCTCGTCGCGGGATACGATATCGTAAGCGTCACGACGGGTGAAAACGAACTCGGCGTCGTGCTGGCAATAGAACTCGGCGATCTGCTCGAAGGCGCCGCGCAAGTACGTAAATTGATCGATGCGCATGCGCTGTACGTGACGGCGACGTTCGATCTGGACGAAACAAACCTCAAAGGCGACGGTTCGCCGGAACGTCCGTTCGGTTACGACGTCGAGCTTAAAGTCAATATCGCGGGCAACGGCGGAAGCGTTCGTTATATGACGGACGAAACGTTCGACGCCATGCTCAGGATAGTGGAATTCTTCATGCCGAGCTTCGATATTCAAAAGCAAATGGATGAAGTGGGCGTTATACTTTACGAAAAGATGCAGGAGCTTAACGACAGTATCGCGTCGGCAGGCGACGGCGCGGAAGTCCCCGACGACCCGTCTATGCCCGATATCCCCGAGACGTCAAACGCCGATAAATATTTCCGATTCACTGCGCGCGGCTTGGAAATAGTCGATTTCTACACCTTCCTTGCGCTCAAGCTAAAGCCCGAACTTCTCGAAACATCATCGGCGGAGACGATAAAAACAACGGTGCAGGGGCTGTATGCGTTCGATCCCGCGACGCCCAACGATGATAACTATACGCTCGACGACATTATTCACAATGCGCCGTCGGATACGGCTTGGAACATAGACGATACGTTTGGTAAACCGCATTTGGATACCGAATTCAACGCGTTCCTGAAAGACGGCGTGGAAGGTATAAGCAGCGAAGGCGATATTACCGTCGAACAGACCGTAATACTCGCAAAGGGCGATGAAAGCGCCAAGGCGCAAGAGATAAGGGCATGGCTAAACGGCAATCTTAAACGCAATGACGAGAGCGATTACATTACGTCCGCCGGAGATTTTATGGCAATTACGTTCAGTATGAGCATGGAAAACTATATCGGCAAGGATAAGAACGAGAACGGCGACGCATTACCGAGCGACAACATTGCGGTCGGATTGTTCCCTAAAAAGATTTATGCCACCGTGGTGTTCGAATACGACGGCAATAGGTTTAACAAAGTTCCGGAACAGGCGGAACACGAAGACGCGCCGGCGCTTATCTTCAACAACATGGATTACGACGAATATCAGGTTATGATCGCGCTCATGGGCGCTACGCCGGATTCCACCGACAAGGATAAAGTTAATATAGTTTCCGTAACAAATAAGTGCGAGCAGGTGCTTAACGATATCAAAAACGGCATTACCGTCGGCGGTCACACTTATGCGACCGACATCTCGTTCGCACCAGCGACGGTGCCTACCGGCAAAAATGCAGTAGGTCAGATCAGTATCACGCCGAAATCTTAGTGACCGATTAACGGGAGTAATATGCGCTATAACAGAATAATAATGTTTTGCGATTACGGCTTGGACGACGCCATTGCAACGCTACATATATTGAAACATGCGGATATGTTCAAGTGTATAGATATCGTGCCTATCGGGGGAAACGTCAATGTTAACGTTGCGTTTCGCAATGCGAATACTTTGCTCGCCGCGGCAAACGCCGATACGAAAAAAGTGCGCTTGATAGACGCGCGCGCGATTGCTCAGCCCGGTACCGATATCCCGGACGTTCACGGCGTAGACGGTATAGGCGACGTACTGCCGCCGGCAGAGAGCGGTGTGCCCGTGATCGGATTCGAGGAGTTTCAGTCGGAACTCGAAACAGTGCGCGAGCCGAGCCGTGACTGCGTGCTGTCGCTCGGACCTTGCACGCTGCCCGTCAAGCTCGGCTATGTGCCGTTCTGTACGGCGCTTATGGGCGGCACGGTAAACGAACCGCCCAATTACGGCGAGTATGAATTCAACGAGGGCATGGACGTCGAGGCGTTCAAAAAGTTGGCGTATGCGGCGACCGCCGTGGCTACGCTCGATACATGCCATGACGAAAAAGTAAGTTACGACGACATCTGTCCGGGCGACGCGCTCGCGGCAAAGCTGACCGAGAAGTATAAGAGCATGTGCATTTCGCGCAATGCGCCAGTCACGGTGTACGATTACGTCGCGGCAAAAGCAGTCACCGATCCAGAACTGTTCGACGTGGAAAGAATAAAACGCGCGGACGGCGTCGAGTTCAATCAATTGAAAATACGCAGATAAGAATGAGATATACGAAAAAATACATTTATTCGATCTCGGTGTCGAATAAGTGTTTTTTATTGTTCGCAATCCATGTACGGCAAAGCAATAATCCGAGTAATGGCAGGCAAGGGTCTGCCTGCCCTACGAATTACACAATATAAATGCTTTGCATAATAAGAACGACAGATCATCGTTCATTGTGTCATTTCGAGCTTGTCGAGAAATCTAATAGAATAAAGAAATAACCTAATTTATTTATCATACAAATCGTTTTATAAATGAGATTTCTCCGCTCCGCTTACGCTCCGGTCGAAATGACAAAAGGGGATAAGTAACAATCATCGCCAATACGAATTGTACAATATAAATGCTTAACGTAGGGCATAACAGAACGCTCTTCGTAGGGAGCGCAGACACTTGCGCTCCGTGTGTGGCAGGGCAATAAACAAGAGAGCGGCAGGCAAGGGTCTGACCGCCCTACGAAGTACACATTGTAATTGTTTTGCGGTGGAGAATGATATCTTATAGTATTTTCTGCGATTACTATGGGGATAATCGCGGTTTGTAACAGATAAATAGTTAAGATGTGAAAGTATATAAAGCAAATTCACGCATAATCTTTTTTTAATCGTGTTTGTAAATCCTTGCAATTAAGGCGATATTATGGTAAAATTATAGTCGGTGCAAAGTATCGATAGGAATATTATGCTTTTTTTCGTATCGGACAAACTTTGCGGCTATGGAGTAGACATGGGACTTATTTCTTTTATCACAGGCAGCGACAACCGTCGTAACGTCAAGCGGCTGTCCGCTCGAGCGGAGCAGGTGCTTTCGCTCGAAAGCAAGTTTTCGTCCATGACGGACGATGAACTTCGCGGCATGACGGAACAGTTCAAAAAACGTTATAACGAGAATTTCGAGTCGCTCGACGATCTTTTGCCGGAGGCTTTTGCGGTCGTTCGCGAGGCGGGTAAGCGCGTGCTTAAAATGCAGCACTTTAAAGTGCAGATAATGGGCGGTATCGCTTTGCACCAGGGCCGTATCGCGGAGATGCGTACGGGTGAAGGTAAGACGCTTGTCGCGACGCTCCCCGCATATCTCAACGCGCTCACGGGCAAGGGCGTTCACGTCGTAACCGTCAACGATTATCTTGCGCGCCGCGACGCGGAATGGATGGGCAAGATACACAGGTTTTTGGGGCTTACCGTCGGCGTCGCCATTTCCGGTATGAAACCGGACGAGAAACGCGCGGCGTATAACTGCGATATTACGTACGGCACCAACAACGAGTTCGGTTTCGACTATCTGCGCGACAACATGGTTGTTCGCAAAGAGGACATGGTCCAGCGCGATCTTGCGTTTGCCATAATCGACGAGGTCGACTCCATCCTCATCGACGAGGCGCGCACGCCGCTTATCATTTCCGGTCGCGGCGGCAAAAGCAGCGAGATGTACAGCCGTGCCAACCGTTTTGCGCGCAGGCTCGTCAAGGACGACGATTACGAGATCGACGAAAAGAAACGCGCGATAAACCTTACCGAGCGCGGTATCGAAAAAGCCGAGACGTACTTCGAAGTGGAGAACATCGCGGACATCGAGAATACCGAGCTTTATCACTATATTAATAACGCGCTCAAAGCCAACTTCGTCATGCACCGCGATCAGGATTATATCGTCAACGACGGCGAGGTGGTCATAGTCGACGAGTTCACCGGACGTTTGATGATAGGCAGGCGGTATAACGACGGTTTGCACCAGGCTATCGAAGCAAAAGAAAACGTGCGAATTCAGTCCGAGAACAAGACGCTCGCGACCATCACGTTCCAGAACTATTTCCGGCTTTACGACAAACTGTCGGGCATGACCGGTACCGCCAAGACGGAAGAGAACGAGTTCCGATCCATTTACAGACTGGACGTCGTTACCATACCCACCAACGTACCGAGCCAGCGTGTCGACGAAAACGATCTGCTGTTTATCAACAATGCGGGCAAAACGCGCGCGATCGTTGCGGATATAAAAGAATGCTACGACCGCGGACAGCCCGTGCTTGTCGGCACAACCAACGTCGAAAAGAGCGAAGCGCTTAGTAAGATATTGCGGCACGAAAAGATACCGCACAACGTTCTCAACGCCAAGAATCACGCAAAAGAGGCGGCGATAATCGCGCAGGCGGGCAGACTTCATCAAGTAACGATCGCCACCAATATGGCGGGTCGCGGAACGGATATCATGCTCGGCGGCAATGCCGAGTTCATGGCGAAAGAGAAACTGCTCAAAGACGGTTACGCCGAAGAAGATATCGATCTCGCGGCGTCCGTTTTTCCCGTAAAGACAGATATAGAGCGCGAAGCGCGCGATCTTTACAATAAGTATCTCGACGAGTTCAAAGCGGAAGTCGCAGAAGAAAAGGAAAAAGTCGTCGCGTTCGGCGGTCTGCGTATAATCGGTACGGAGCGGCATGAATCGCGGCGTATCGATAACCAGCTGCGCGGTCGTGCCGGTCGTCAGGGCGACATGGGTTCGTCCATATTCTATCTCTCCGCCGAGGACGACGTTTTAAGGCTTTGGGGCGACAGGCTCAAACGTGTTATGTCCATGTTCAAAGTGGACGAGGACACGCCGCTCGCGGCAAAGATCTTGTCGCGGCAGATAGAAAACGCGCAGCGCAATATCGAAGGACGGAACTTCTCTGTGCGTAAATCCGTTCTCGAATACGATAACGTCATGAACAAACAGCGCGAGATCATTTACGCCGAGCGCGGCAAGGTCCTTAAAGGCATGCCCATGCACGACGAGATCATGAAGATAATACGCGAGCGCTGCGAAGATATCGTCGCCGATTATACCGATCCCAAGGTCGATTACGACGAGTGGGAATCGGAAGAACTCAACAAGACCGTCGAGCGTAAGCTCTTGCCCGGAGTCGCAGAGTTCTTCGACGAAGAAAAGCTTAAAAACTATACGATCGACGAGCTTAAAGATATGCTTTATACCGCGGTCTCGGAGACTTATCAAGCCAAAATCGATGAAGCTACCGCGCATAACGTCGATTTCGAAGAGATAGAACGTTACGTCATGCTCCGCGTCGTAGATCAAAAATGGATGGATCATATCGACAACATGGATGCGCTCCGCAGCGGTATCGGACTTAAAGGCTACGGTCAGCAGAATCCCGTTATCGCATACCAGCAGGAAGGATTCGAGATGTTCGACGAGATGATAAACAACATTCACGACGACGTCGTGGTAATGCTTATGCACGCGAACGTCGAATATCCGCCCGAACCGCCCAAGCAGGAAACCGAACTTATCGAAAACCACGGCGACGGCGAGCGTCAGCTCAAAGAACCGGAAGTGACCCCCAAGTCCAAGCAGGTCGGACGCAACGATCCGTGTCCGTGCGGTTCCGGTCTTAAATACAAAAACTGCTGCGGCAAAGACGAGCAGTGACAATACAAAGTAAACTTAAAGCGTATGAGCGTATAAAACTCATGCGCTTTTTTTATTGCCTCAGTAAATTATTTTATACCGTTTGAATTCTTGACAATGTTATCAACTTCGTGTATACTATAAAATAACAAGTGTTATTTTATATGGAGAGTTCATGTCGAAGGAGATACAAACTGATAGACGCGTCATGATCGACGGGGTAATAAGTGTTATAGAAGAATGCGGATTTGCCGCCGTGACGGCGCGATCGGTGGCGGCGAGGCTGTCTATATCCACTCAGCCCATTTATCGAGAGTTCGGCGATATGGATGGGATCAAAGCGGCGGCGCTTTCTCGCGGTTGGGAAATTTTCGCCGAAATGGTCATGACGGGCGACGCAAAGACTCAAGCCGTGAGGTATATAAAGTTTGCGACCGAACACAAAAATCTTTTTAATTTTTTGTTTCGCGGGCGCAATGTATGCTATGACGGTTTGGACGACATGGCGCACAAGCTCGTAGGCACGGATATAATAGACAGGCTTGCCGAGATAACGCATTTGCCGCGCGAGCGTGTTTACAAACTGCATTTATACGTGTGGATGGCGTTGCACGGGCTTGCGTGCATGTCTGCCGACAACGACGTGCGTGCGGACGATAGCGAGCTTATGGAGTTTACGGTCGAGCTTACGCGCGCCGTATCGAGTTACTTTTGCGGAAAAGGAGAGAATGATGAACGCGCTTGAAGTGCATGCCGTAAGTAAAGCTTTCAAAAGTTCGGGGCGTGTCATAAACGCCGTTTGCGACGCGAATTTCACTGTTTGCGAGCGCGAGACGGTGGGATTGCTCGGCATGAACGGCGCAGGTAAATCGACTGTCGTCAAAATGTGTACCGGACTGTTGCGCCCGGACGAAGGGAGCATATCCGTTTTCGGACACGATATCGTATCGGAACGCGAGAGCGCGGTGGCCATGCTCAACGTCAGTCCGCAAGAGACGGCGGTGGCATTCGGTCTTACCGTTCTTGAAAACCTTATGCTTGTATCCGAGATATACGGCGCCGATAAGCGCAATGCGCAGCGTGCGGCGCAAGATACCGCGGAGCGGCTTGGATTATCCGACAGACTGAAAGACCGCGCCGGCAAGCTGTCCGGCGGACTTATGCGGAGACTGTCTATAGGTATGGCGGTAATAACAAAACCCAAACTGCTATTTCTCGACGAGCCGACTTTGGGACTTGACGTCGTGGCGCGGCACGAATTGTGGCGGCTCATTCGCGAACTGAAAAAGGATACCGCCGTCGTGCTGACGACGCATTATCTCGAAGAGGCGGAAGCGCTTTGCGAACGCATAGTGATAATGGACGGCGGCAAGATCACGGCTATCGGCAGTGGGGCGGAACTTATGGAACGCAGCGGACAAAGCACTTTCGAGAACGCGTTTTTGGCGCTTACGGGCAAAGGCGATTATATAGACGGGGGTAACGCGCATGAATAAGACGTTTGTGTTCGCGCGGCGCAATCTGAAGGAGATGTTGCGCTCGCCGGTAGGTTGGATATTCGGATTGTTTTTACCGATAGGAATATTTTTGATAATGCAAATTATCGTCGACGGCATAGGCGAAGCCGCGGCGCAAGTGCCGATGTTCGGCGTCGACAGGTTTACCGGCGGCGCGGTCATATTCGGCGCGTCGTTTTTGGGGTTGTTCTCCGCGATGCTAATATCCGGAGACCGCAAGCAAAGTTTTTTATCCCGATTGTACGCGTCGCCTATGCGCGCTCACGATTTTATATTAGGATATATGCTCGGCGTTATGCCGCTCGCGATAACGGAAAGCGTCGTCATATTCGTCGCCGCGTTATGTTTCGGACTGACTCCCACGTGGAATATACTTGCCGCGCTGCCGCTGTCTGCGATCGCGTCGGTCATGTTCGCCGCTTTGGGCGTGATAATAGGCAGCATGCTGTCGGATAAAAACGCGCCGCCGGTGTGTTCGGTAATGGTCCAAGTTGCCGTACTGCTGTCTGGCATGTGGTTCGATCTCGACGCGATAGGCGGCGGATTCGATGTGTTCTGTCACGTACTCCCGTTTGCGCACGCATACGACATGATACGTTATACGCTCGCAGGCGATTATGCAAACGTGTGGTTGCCGACGCTTATTCTCATAACATATACGGCGGCGTTCGTCGCGCTCGCCGTCGCCGCATTCCGGCATAGTAAACGCTCGTTATAGCTCGTAACGATCTTAAGTCTACATTCGTACGTCGTAAATATGCTTAAAAAGTTTTTGGATTTCAATCCAAAAACTATCGAATATTTAGAAGATTTTGGAATATAATCCAAAAACTATTGACATTTGCCGAGTTTTTGGATAGAATATAATTGCGAGGTGATATATGGCGTTAATTCAGAGAAAGGAATATTTGGATAAGCTTATCGCATTTAAGGATAAGAATCTTATCAAGGTAATAACAGGCATAAGACGTTGCGGCAAATCGACGCTTATGGAGATATTCCAAAATTATTTGCGATCGCAAGGCATTACAGACGATCGGATCGTATCGGTTAATTTCGAAGATTATGATTATGCGGAATTAAGAACACCTGCAAAATTACATGAATACTTGAAAGCGCGGCTCGTAAATGGAAGAATGACATATATATTTCTTGACGAGATCCAACATGTGCAAGATTTTCCGCAAGTAGTGGATAGTTTGCAATTGCGTGAAAACACCGATATTTATTTGACCGGCTCAAACGCATATATGATGTCGAGCGAGATAGCGACTCTTATATCGGGTAGATATGTGGAAATAAATATGCTGCCGCTTTCGTTCAAAGAATTTGCGGATAGTTATGACAATGGCAGTCTTAGCGAGAAGTATGTCGATTATGTCACGAACAGCTCTTTCCCGTATACTTTGGAACTGCGCAAACACTCACGAGAGATACGGGATTATCTCGAAGCCGTTTATAATACGGTGGTCGTAAAAGACGTATCCAACAGAAAGAAGATAAACGACACGCTGATGCTCGAAAGCGTGACTCGATTTATGTTCGATAATATAGGAAATACGTTATCTACAAAAAAAATAGCCGATACCATGACTTCGGTCGGCAGGAAAATAGACGTAAAAACCGTAGAGAAATATATAAGCGCGCTCGTCGAGAGTTATATACTATATCGCGCGACAAGATATAACGTCAAGGGCAGGCAATATCTTAAAACACAGGAAAAATATTATGCGGTGGATATCGGATTGCGGTATGTCCTGCTCGGCTCGAGATCCACGGACGTCGGGCATATACTCGAAAATGTAATATATCTCGAACTTATACGGCGAGGTTACGATGTTTATATAGGCAAGGTAGATGAATACGAAGTGGACTTTGTGGCTATGAGTTCGACCGGTCCTACCTATATTCAAGTGGCGGCAACCGTAAGAGACGAGAAAACTTTGCAAAGAGAGCTTTTGCCGCTTGCGAAAATAAACGATCATTATCCCAAGATGATATTGACGCTGGACGAAGATCCGGATGCGGATTACGACGGTATACGCCGCACCAATGCATATAAATGGTTGATCTATAAATAATTTACTTTCCCGAACTGCGTTTTATGCGCGAGTAAACGGCGTTAAAGACGATATGCTGGGCGTAATCGCCGAATCGGTTGCCGAATATATTGAATCCGCCGATATTGGCGGCAGTGTTTTTAACGCCTATTTTCAATGTGATACGATTGCCGGACGACAGCGAAAGTGCGTCGATATTAACTTTTTTATTGACGCACTTCTCGTTGAGAAAAACACCGCCCGTACGCACGGATACGGTCGTCATCAATCCGTACTTGGTGCTTTCCGCGTACCACCAGCTCGGCGTATATTTGCCGTACCGGTCGCCGAAGTCGCCGGGGCAAGTATAAGTACACAGTTCTTTATCGTTTATCCAGAACGTTATGTCGCTCGGATAAGACTGATTATAACCCGTCGCTTCTGAACATAGTTCGAGCGAAAAGTTTATCTCGGCGACCTTGCCTTTGTCGACAAAGTCGTTAGGCAGAGCGTAAGTAACGAAACCCGCGCCGTTGGTCCAAATCAATTGGGCGTTTTTTCGCACCGGAGAAAACATCTTTTTCTGTTCGCATTCCACCAGCATTTCGGTTTCGGACGCTATGCCGCAACGTTTATTGAACTCGGCGTCTATAAAGTCGCCGATGTTTATTTCCGTGCTGTACGGTTCCGGCAAGTCGCTGTTTTGCTTGCGGGTATCTTTCATCAGAATGGTGATCTCCGGGAAAGTATACGTGTAGTATTTAAGCGTGCTGTTGCTCTTTGACGTATAGTCCACGCCAATGAGATGCGCTTCCTGCAAAACTTTCAGATGGAACGCTACCGACGATATAGGCATGTCGAGTTTTGCCGCGATATCGGACAGCAGCAGCGGCTTTTCGTACAGTAGATTGATTATCTCTATTCGCGCCGGCGCATAGATGGCTCTGCCGAGCAGCGCAAGTCTGTTGTAGTCGTCCGGATCCGATATATCGAGTATACATTTATTGTTTTCGATCTTGATATTGTCCATTGCGTTTTCCTAAAAAATATCGTTACAAGATTATTGTAACACAATCGATGTGATTTTGCAAGATTTTCATATAGCTTTAAGCGCAAATGTGTGTTATGCTGTAAGTAATCATGAAATTACGAGGTGTAAATGAAGATCGAAAAACTTACGGCATTCGCCGCGGCGTTTGTCATGTGCTTTATGGGCGTAACCGCGTGTGCGTCCGCGCCCGATCAAAGCGGTAAAGGCGACGGTATGAAAGACCCGGAAATCGAAAAACCGATAGAGCCTGCGCCTGCTGTCATAACGTCGTCCGATTACGTCAAAAAGTATTCGGATAACGACGCCATGGATGCCTGGCTAAAAGAATACATAACCGACGTCGACGCGCCGCCCGTATCGTTCGGGATCGGGAGCATGCTGTCTTCCGAACTCGATTGGGTAAAAACCGTGGGAGAGACTCGGCGTGAAGTGTATTTCGAAAACGAAACGCCGAGCGAGAGACTGTTCAAAACCATAGGGTATTATTGCGATGACGCGAAAATCGAAGTGGTATTGGAACTTTCGCAGTATACCGATTATCCCATTGTGGAATACGAAGCTTGCATAAATAATCTTTCGGACGGCAATTCGCCTCGTATACGCGAGCTGTCGTCGTTCGACGCGGAAATACAGACCGACGACGGCGAGTATTTCCTGCATACCAACCGCGGCAGCGAATGCACGCATTTCGACTTCGAGCCGTTGTCGTATAAGCTCAACGACAAGCGGTATTTCGAGGTCACGACGGGCAAATCGACGTCTACGTACGTACCGTTTTTCAATCTCGAAAATCGAACGATAAGGAACGGGCGCATTGCCATACTCAATTGGCAGGGCAATTGGACCGCCGATTTCAGACGCACGGAAACGGGCGTGAGTTTGCGCGCGGGACAGTGGAACACCGATCTCGTTTTGCGCAAGGGCGAGAATATGCGTTTTCCCGGCGCGGCGTTGATCTTTTACAAGGGCAATCGCATGAACGGGCAAAACGTTTATCGCAGATGGCTGTACAATTGTAATCTGTTCAGATACCAGAACAAGCATATGAAGTCCACGAACATTTTGGTAGGCTCGGAGCTTACTTCGGAAGTCGGCGATCTTGCCGGCATACAGAGATACGTGGATTTCGGATTGAACGATCTTATCGACAAATTCAATATCGACGCCGGCTGGTATCCGATGGACAACAGCGATTGGTGGCACTCGACCGGCGATTGGTATGCAGACGAAGTTCGATATCCCAACGGACTCAAGCCGGTTGCGGACGCGGCGCACAAAGCCGGCATCGAGCTTGCCGTGTGGTTCGAACCCGAGCGTATTATGATAGACAGCGCGGCGGCGGAAGCGCTCGGAGATAGGATCATCGCGCTCGACGGTAATTTCAAGTATGCGACAGGGCAGACGACAAACCTTTTGGACGGCGGCTCCGTGCTGGTCGACTATTCGGATCCGACGGCGGTCGAATATATCGTAAATCTTTTGAATTCGAAGATCGACGAGTATCATATCGACCAATACAGACAGGACTTTAATACCGACCCCGCGGCATTCTTTGTCGAGAAAGACGTTCACGACGCCGAAGTGATGAATATACCGCGCAAAGGCTATACCGAAAATCATTATTGTACGGGCTATCTCGACGTTTACGCGGGGATACTCGAAGAGCATCCGGATATGTATATCGACGCATGCGCGGCGGGCGGACGGCGCAACGATCTTGAAACAATGCGTTACTCGTTCATGCACACGCGCTCGGACAATTGGGGCGACGTCGAGAGCGCGCAGTTGCAGACCTACGGCAGTTCGATGTGGTTCATGTATTGGGGTACGGGATTTTCGTCCGCCGATTACAACGATTACGACGTGCGTTCGCATATAGGCAACAGCATAGGCGTGGGCGTATCGGATAAAACGCAGGCGTACAGACTCGCGGACGCGCTTACCGATTGGAAACATTTTGCGGAATACTTGTTCTACGATTACTATCCGCTGTCGGCTTACGCAGGCTCGTCGCGCGAAACGATGACGCTTCAGTACGACAGTCCGGAGCTCGGCAAAGGCATGACGGTGAGTTACTTCCGCAAAAGCGATACCGTAAAACCGAAGTTGAAAGGACTCGATCCCAATGCGAAATACGAGATCCGGGATTACGACAATCCCGTTTACAGACGGTATACGCTTACGGGCGCGCAGCTTATGAGCGGTTTCGAGATATCGAGTGCGGCGGGATCGGCGCGTGTTTTCGAGTATAAGCTCGCCGAGGGCAGCAGTAATCTCGAATTCCAAAAAGCGCCGTACGATCCGTCGATCGAGGACGAATATTCCGCCGCGACAAAGCTTGAGGATGTGGGCGTACCCGCACCGAGCGCGCAGTTCGTCGACGTAATGGCGGACGGGTATCTGTCGGCGCGAAACAATTTGATCGGCAACGATAAGATCGAGTTCATCGGCGCGGACGCTTTTACCGCCGGCACGGTGTACGCGATAAGCAAGAATATCTACGACGAAATAATAACTACCGGCAAGACCGTAGACGGCTGGAAACTCGTTGATAAAAACAGAATATTCATTATCGGCAGTAACGACGCGCTGTATTCTTTTAATACTTGGAGCGATACGCGTTTCCAAAATTTACAACCGCTCGTAAAAGAGATAAACGGCAAATATTTCCTGTGGCTGTACGGATTTTGCGCGTTTACCGACGCCGACGGGCAATGGACGGATTCCGGCGCGAAAGCGATAGCATACGATAAAAGGTCCGGCGGCAGAGGCAGAGCCGACATCTCGATACGCATAGAGAACAATGCACGCATTACTTTCGTAAAGCCGGAAAACGACGGCGCCGATAAGATATACAGGATTGACGAACAGATCTATTCGAGTATAGTTTATACCGGTAAAGGAGTTAAAGTCGGCGAAAGGATAATGTATCAAGCCGATCCCGATAAGATAGGATTCTCGTCCGACGTAAATAAGGTCGCGCCCGTCGACTTCGATACGAGCATAAACACGACCATGCTTTCCGAAATGGATTACTTCGGCGGCGGGATATTCGCTTATACGGAGAACGGCGAGTACTATATGTATATAATGTCGGCTGTGGAGATAAGACTGCCTGTCGCCTGTGCCGCTAACGTACCGCGCGCCATGCTGGTTTGGGTGGACGGCAACGGCGTGAAACACGCTATAAGTTTTATGTACCCGTAACGCAGAGTTCGGTGCACCGATAAACGCGAAAATACAAGGAATAATTATTATGAAATATAAATCAGGTTTGATGATATTGACCGTAGCCGCATTGGGCGCGTTTGCGCTGTGTGCGTGCGGTCAGCCGCAAAACGACAGCGACGACGATAATATCGATATAACGCTCGATAAAACACAGGTATCGCTCGATCTTTACGATATCGCCGAAATAAACGTTGCGGGCAATCAAGGCGGCGTATCATGGTCGACGGATAACGCCGACGTTGCGACTGTCGATAGCGACGGACGTATTGCGGCGGTGGGCGAAGGCAGTTGTTACATAATCGCCGCCGACGGCGACGGCAGTACGGGAAAATGCAAGGTGACCGTGACAGATTCGGGCGCGCGGCCGGAGCTTACGCTCAATTTCGATTCGCTCGAAATAGGTAAGGGCGTGGAGCAAAATCTACAGTGTACTCTTTCTTATAAGGACGCCATGCAAAGCGACTTCACGGTCAAGTACCGCTCCGGCGATTATACTGTCGCCGCAGTGTATGCGGACGGTCGCGTGAGCGGCGGCAGGCTCGGAGAGACGACGGTGACGGCGGTTGCTACTTGGCGCGACAGAACGGTGGAGGAGACTCTGCCCGTCACGGTCAAGTCCGTCGAATTGAACGAAAAAGCGGCAACGCTCGATATGTACGACGAACTGAAATTGACCGCTCTCGCGAAAGACAAGACCGGCGTACTTGAAGACGCGCAATACGAGTGGTCGTCGGGCGACGAAGATGTTGCCGTCGTAGATAACGGCAAGGTCACGCCGTGCGGCGAAGGCGAGACCGATATAAAAGTCAAGATCTCGGACAATGTATATTCGACGTGCAGAGTGACGGTGCATGATTCGGGCGCGCGTCCCGAACTCAATATTTCGAATACCGATTTGACGTTTAACTTAAACGGTGAAAAGACCGTTACCGCCGCGCTCATGTATAAGGGTAAACGTTGCGCCGACGCGCAGATCGTGTTTACTCCCGAAAACGACGATATAGTATCGGTTGACAAAAACGGCAAGATAACGATGATCGATTACGGCAGTACGAAAGTAACGGTGAGTACGACTTGGCGCGGCAAGGAATATACAGAGGATATATCTGTGGTTTGCGCGTCGCTCGTTATGGACAAAACGTCGCTCACGCTCGACAGATACGAAGAGGATATTTTGACGCCGTCATATCGCGGCAATACGGGTAGCGCCATAACCGAAACGCTTACTTGGGCAACGAGCAACGCGGCTGTCGTTACGGTAGATAACGGCAAGCTGTCGGTCGTAGGTATCGGTAGCGCCGATATAACGGTAAGCGCGCCGGACGGAACGAAGGCGACATGCAAAGTGACGGTGCATGATTCGGGCGCGCGTCCCGAACTCGAGCTGTCGAGTACCGACTTGACGTTTAATATAAACGGCGAAAAGACAGTCGACGCTTCGCTAATGTATAAAGGCAAAAAGTATAATGACGTAAAAATAGAGTTTGCGCCCGTCAACGGCGATATCGTATCGGTAGATAACAGCGGCAAAATAACCATGACGGGCTACGGCAGTACGACGGTTACGGCGAGCGCGACCTGGCGCGGCATGACGCTTTCGAAAGATATCGCCGTGCTGTGCGCGTCGCTCGTTATGGACAGAACGACGCTCACGCTCGACAGATACGATGAGGATGTATTGTCGCCGTCATATCGCGGCAATACGGGCAACGCCATAACCGAAACGCTTACTTGGGGCTCGAGCAACGCGGCTGTCGTTACGGTCGATAACGGCAAACTGTCGGTCGTAGGTATCGGCAGCGCCGATATAACGGTGAGCGCGCCGGACGGAACGAAAGCGACATGCAAAGTGACGGTCGAGGATTCGGGTGAGCGTCCCGTTCTCACGCTCGACGAATTGCCGACGCTATTGGAAAAGGGCAACCGGGTCGTCGTCTCGGGATATGTGACTTATAAAGACGTAGTGTACGATTCGATAACGCTCGAGTGTACGTCCGATTCTTCGGCGCTGTCTGTTGCGGGCGACGTAATGACGGGCGTTTGGTACGGCGACGCAAACTTCAAAGCCGCAGTGACATGGCGCACCGCGTCGTTGGAAAAGACGAGCAAGATAACCGTATACGCCGAGTATTTCAATCCCATGTCCGACGATATATTGACGGCGAAATGGAATGAACTCGGTCTTGCAGCCGATCCCGACGTGCGCAGACTCGAATTCGTGACTGCCGACTATAGAAGCACGGGCGCGGTGTATGCGATAAGCAAAAGCGTTTACGACGGAATGTGTCTCATATCGCTCGACAGTATCCAAAACGCCGAGCAAGCCGGTATCGTAAAAGAAACCGACATCGTTTACGGCTGGCACGCGATAGACCCGTATAAATTGGGACTTTTCCTTAATACCTGGTATGATATGGGCAAGCAGTGGGGTACGTCGGCATTCAGGATCCAACCCATGATAAAAGAAATAGAGGGATGTTATTTCTTGTGGATGGGTAACTGTTTGACTTTCAGCGATCCGCACGACGGCGGATGGAACGACGAGTCATGCACTCAAATATATTGGGTCCGTCCGGAAGGTTTGGCGAACGAGGATATAGCGCCTATCAAGTTTATCGTGGAGATAGATAATCATATAAAGATACAAAAACCGATTGCAGACGGCGCCGGTACCGGCTTGATATATGAAATAACGGAAAATATCTACGGTACGTTCAAGTATACAGGCGAAACGCTTATAGAAAACGGCGTAGAATATAAACGGATAGCGGATGACAGTATCGGGTTGTTTACCGATTGGGGCAAAGCTCAGTATTACGATTGCGATATACTTGCCAAAGCGAACGGATATGACAGCTTTGCCGATTTCCAAGAGGCGAGCGCATACGCAGGTTACGACGCCGCAACGGGCAAATGCTATCTTTGGTTTAAGTCGTTTGATAAATTCACGATAAGCATACCCAATAATATCGATAACATCGATAAACGGTCCACTCTCGTTTGGACGAGCGTCGACGGCAAGAAGTGCGAGCATACGGTACGCACGAACGTCGGATAAAACTCATATAATACATGGCGAATGTTCATGTAAACATATACATCGTATTTGTTGCCGCAGCTAAACGAAAAACGTTTTACCGCGGCAATTTTTTCGTCTATGAGTAACGAACGAAAAAGTTTAAATATGGCGAATAAGCAATAAAACGAATCACAACAAAACGTTTAAAGTTTTCTTGCTTACTTTTTTTCAAAAGCGGCGTAATGAATAATGAACGTAAAAGCGAAACCGGAAAAGCAGGCAATAATGAAAGTGGTATAAAACGCATAAAGTTTTCTTGCTTACTTCTTTTTCAAAAGAAGTAAGTTGACGCGGAAAGAAAACGGTTGTATAATAAAGAGTATGGATTTTTTCGAAAGCGACAATTTCAATGCCGAACAGATCGCGGAAGAGTCTCGGCACCTTGCCGATGTGATCGCGATGATGCACGAGCAGATAGAACTTCTCGAGAACGACGGATTTGCGTATCGCATGATCGATATCTACGACGAGAACGAAGTGGAAGAGTACCGCACTGAAAAGTTCCGGCACGACGCGAGAGCGCGCGATATCGAGATTTTAAAGCGCTCGCTGTCCACGCCGTACTTTTCGCGCATGAAGCTTGTTCAGAGCGGGCGCATTGCGCTCGAATCCGACGTTCCGAGCCTTACGCGCTTGCGGACGCTGAGCGATTACGACGATTCGCTCGGTACGGAGGCGGACGTTTACGTCGGCGCCGGCGTAATAGTGTACAGGGGCCGGATAATAGTGTTTTCGCACAATTCGCCGCTCGGCAACAAGATATACGAGCGTTTCGACAGCGGCAAGATAGAATACGGCGGCTATGAATACACGGTCGTTTTCCGGCGCAAGTTCGACATTCGCGACGGCAAACTCCAAGCCGTATTTCAGGACTACTCGTCGGAGACCGGCGGCGTGGTGTACGATAAATTTCTTGCGCACATGCTCAAAGTCAAGCGCGGCGATAAACGGCTTACCGACATAATCCCGACGATCCAATCCAATCAGAACGCTATTATAATCCGCCCCGCCGACGAGAACAGTATCGTCTCCGGCTGTGCGGGCTGCGGCAAGACCATGTTGCTGTTACAGCGACTCGAATACCTGTCGTTCAACAGGAAGATCGAACTCGAGCGCGCCGTCGTAGTGGCGCCGGGCGAGCGGTATATCAAACATATCCAACCGGTAGTGGACGATCTTATGATCGGTGCGGCGCGTAGAGTGACCATGCAGGAATTGTATCGCGAACTGTTGTTGTCGTTGCGCGGCATAAAGGCGCTCGACCGTAAGACGCTAACGGCTTTACCGGCCGTAAGCGACGAGAACTTATCGGACGCGGTCGTATCGGAATGTTACGGCGATAATGTAAAGCGCAAACTTATCGCGGCGCTCGGCACTACCAAACAGACATACAAAGCGCGGCTCGCAGATTACAAACGGCGTCTTGAAATATACGAACACGAGCTTGCTTGGTCCGGCGGATATATGCCGCCGGACGTGAAAAAGCCCACTTTGCCCGTCGTATCGATCGACCTGAAAAAATTCCCGTTCGTGCCGCCGTCGCTCGGTACTGCGCTTACAAAATGCAAGCTGTATCTGCTGTTGACGGCGTACTGTTACGTGCTTGGCAAACCGGATTTCGACAGTGCGCTGTTTATCGACGAAGGTCAGGATTATTTCGTAAACGAATACAGACTGATCGCCGAATGCACTCGCGCGACCGTCAATATATACGGCGATACCAAACAGCAAGCGGTCGAAACACGCGGCATAGGCGATTTCGCCAAGCTCGATCCGCTGTGGAAAGATATGCGACACTATTCGCTCAACGAGAACTATCGCAATCCGCGCGAGATAACCGAATACGTAAACGAGCTGTTGGATATGAACGTAACCTCTCTGGGTCTGGACGGCGGCGAAGTGATCGAAGAGCGCATCGATAACATCCCCGAACTTTTGAAAGGAACGGGCGACGATCGCGTCGCGGTCATATATTCGCCGAACGACGAAAAAACCGCAACGTATCTTAAATCGGTCGTTCCGTCCGAGATACTGTATACAGTCGCACAGTGTAAGGGCATGGAATACGAAACGGTCTTTGCCTGCGGCAAGCTGGGAGACCGCGAAAAATACATCGCATACACGCGTTCGCTCGGGAAATTATATATTTGCGATTGATATCGGTTTACGCGCATGTAAAGAAGTGTGAACTGTATAATATAAATCGGTCACGACAATGTTTTTTGTAAAAATATTGTTTTAGCTTACACGAAGTATGCACAAACTTTTATGTAATCGCACACTGCGCGGTCATGCCTAATCCAAATTGCGGTACTATAATTTTTGTAATAAAATAAAAAGGAGCAGCCGAATGAGACATTCGTCTAAAGTGAGAAAGATTTTTGTCGGTATAGCGTGTTTTGTTATTGCGTTTGCGTTTATCGGTTGCGGTGCGGCTTCCGAAAAAGTCGTTCGCATAACTTCTTATATATCGACCGATTCCACGGTGTACAGTTCCACCGCGGAAGTAGTCAGGCATGTAGCGGACTCGGTAGTGGAGATACAGACCGAATCGATCACCACGCAGTGGGGCATGCAATATGTCGTATCGGGCGCGGGCAGCGGCGTGATAGTGGCTCATGACGAAGATTTCGAAACGTACTACATCATTACAAATAATCATGTCGTATCGGGCGCACGCCAGATAAAAGTATCGCTGCGGTCCGGCGACAGCTATGACGCAAGTCTCGTCGCCGCAGACGAGCGCGGCGACATAGCCGTAATTTCCATCCGGGAAAGTAACACGCTCAACGTTGCGGTTTGGGGCAGCAGCGCAAACCTGCAAATAGGAGAGGACGTGATCGCCATCGGCAATCCTTTGGGTTCGCTCGGCGGCACGGTGACGAAAGGTATCGTCTCGGCGAAAGAACGGTCTATCCCGGTAGGCAATTATACCATGACGCTGTTGCAAACGGATACCGCGATCAACCCCGGCAATTCCGGCGGCGGTCTGTTCAATATGCGCGGCGAGCTTGTCGGCGTTGTCAATGCCAAAACTTCCGACGAGGAGATAGAAGGCATATGCTTTGCGATCCCGGAAGCGGCGGCGCGCTCTATATTCCACGATCTCATGACAAACGGTTTTGTGTCCGGCAGGGCTTCGCTCGGTATAGATGTAGCGTTCGGCAATAATAATATCGTGTACGTCACGAATGCTGCCGGCACGGCGAGCGGCACCTTCGCGCAGTATGACAGGATCTCGAAGATAAACGGTAAATCGATAGCGTCTCTGCTCGACTACCACGACGCACTCGATGCGATCGCGCCGGGCGATAAAGTCGCGGTGGAAGTGTATCGCGGCAGTGTGCAAAGCGGTTGGTACGGCACCAATATAGCTTTCGAAAGCGAGACGACCGCTTTTACGGTGACTGCGAGTCAGCTTACTTGATACTGGTTATCCCGCGCGGTATTCGAAAAATAATATATTGCCGCGATCGACATACGGAGTTCGACATTTATGATACATTCTATGAGCGGCGGTGTATTGAGCGAGTCAGGCTCGTACACTTTCGTTAAAATCAAATTCGACGGCGAAGATAAGCCGTACTGGTATATATCGGAGTTCGATGTGGAAGAAGGCGACAGAGTGAGCGCTCCGCACGGGGTTTCCGGTCTAGGAAAACCGGCAGTCGTCGTCAAAGTCGAACATAACGTTTCCGGGCAGGTCGCGCCCGTGCCCGTAAAACGCGCCGGGAAATTGCTTTACAAGATTTGACGGATTCCGGATGTCCATACCGTAAAATGCGTTCGACCGAGGTCGGCATCGGGTACCGATATAAACGGGTCCGATATAAAATAGTTAAAGCAATATTCCGAGCGGTATTTGTCAAAGCTTGACAACGGCAGGACAAAGGGCTATAATATAATCATGGATTTTCTTTCGATACAAGGCTATGTGATAGGCATAATCATAGGTGTGGTGGCGGTTCAGTACGCGTTTGCGCTGTTTTGTTTGTTGAAGCTCGCGTATATGGATTTTGACAAACGCCAGTATATTCTCTGGAACATATTCATACTGATAGTGTTCTTTATCGGCGGCGCGGTCTTTCTTGTTTATTACTACAAGCACCCGGACAAGCGTGTGCCGAAGGAACCGGTAGCCGTGCAGCCCGATACGCAGGACGATACGCAACAAGACGTTGCCGAAGAATCGACCGCCGTTGCGTCCGAGCGAGAACAGGACCCCGAACAAGAGAATGCGTCCGAACAAGACGCTAAAGACGATAGCGATAACGAATAATTTTGACCCCGATAAACAGTCGGGGTTTTTTGTCGCCGTAAACACATACACTAACGGTGTATGAAAAGGATCGATCTTAGCGTAATAGAGCTGTGCGACGAGAACGGCGAGGTCACGCCGCTTGCCGTCGTCTTTGACGGAAAAGAGTACGGAATAGATAAGGTTTTATCCGTAACGAGGCATGCGCCAAACGAAGTCGCATGCGTGTCGCCGATGCGATACGACTGTATCGTTCGAGGCGTAAAGCGTACCATATATAAAGACGCGCATCCGTCGAATAAATGGTTTAGTGTAAAATAGCCGCATCGATATACGATAAACGTCGGGTAAGCCCGAAAAATTTTTCGTAATCTGTTGAATTTTGAGCGGGTATATGTTAGAATATTACAGTTATGCGTGATAAGACCGTTTCAAGCGCGCTCGTCACACTGTTCGTGGGGCTTGTGCTGAATATTATGCTCGGGGTCGCAAAGCTCGTCGTCGGCATACTTGCGGGATCCGCATCGGTATCGTCCGACGCGCTTAACAATCTGTCGGATGCCGCAGTCTCGATCGTTACGGTTTTGGCGACCGCGCTTGCCGCGCGCCGTGCCGATCACGATCATCCGTTCGGACACGGACGATATGAGTACATAGCGACGTTCGCAGTAGGCGCCGGCGTATTGCTCGTAGGCGGCGAGGCGCTCAAGAGCGGCATAGAGCGTGCCGTAACGCCGGAGCCTGTCGATATCGGGCTTGCGGTAATAATTACGCTTGCCGCCGGTATCGTCGTTAAGGCGTTCATGGCGATATTCTATTTTGCGCGCGGTAAAAAGCTCGGATCGGAAACCGTCAAGGCGGCGGGCATGGATTCGCTGTCGGACGTCGTTACTACTTCTGTAGTGTTCATATGTGCATTTGTCGAGAAATACACCGGTGTTCATGTCGACGGGTATGCGTCGATAGCCGTGTCGCTCGTCATACTGTTCATGGCGTTTAAAATACTCAAAAGCACTATCAGCAGGCTTATCGGCGAGCGCCCCGACGTAAGTCTCTACGAAAAATTGCATGAAATAATTTCCGAGCCGGAGCAGGTCTTGTCGGTACACGATATAATCATCAACGATTACGGCAGCGCCAATAAGATAGCAGAGGCGGACGCGGTGTTCCCGTCGGAAATGTCGTTTGTGGAAGTTCATGAAGTGTGCGACGCGATAGAGCGCAAGGTTTTGTCGGTCACGGGTATAAAACTATGCCTGCATGCCGATCCCGACACATGCGGCGAGCGTATCGACGAGATCAGAAAACGTATAGACGGTGCGGTATCCGCTTACGGGGCGACGGCGCACGATCTGCGTATCGACGACAAAAACAGAACGGTTGAGCTCGATATCAAAATGCCTGACGACAAGGCGCCCGCCGACGAGATCGTCAAGCAGGCGGAGGCGGCGGTCCATTCTGTATTGGACTACGACGTGCTGATTTGCACGGACTATATTTGAGGTGTATCATTAACGGTCGGGGTAAAAAGGTAATAATAGGCATGTCCGGCGGAGTGGATTCGGCAGTAGCGGCGCATTTGCTTATACGGGACGGTTACGATGTTACCGGACTGTTTATGCATAATTGGGAAGAGGACGGCGAGTGTCCGGCGGCGAGCGATTGGCAGGATGTAAAGACGGTATGCGAAAAGCTCGGTATCGCTTGCTACTCGGTTAATTTTGCTCGCGAGTATATGGACGGCGTGTTCGATTACTTTTTGCGCGAGTATAAAGCGTTCAGAACGCCCAATCCGGACGTGCTGTGCAACCGTGTCGTCAAGTTCGGCGCGTTTCGCGAATACTGTCGGCAGATAGGCGCGGAATACGTTGCGACGGGGCATTATTGCAAGCGTGACGGCGACAGGCTTTTGCGCGCCGCGGATACGAACAAAGATCAAACGTATTTTCTCAATCAGGTTCTTACGGAACAGCTGGATAACGTGTTGTTTCCGCTCGGCGATATGCTTAAACCCGATGTCCGCAAGATCGCAGGCGAACTCGGACTCTCCGTTGCACGCAAAAAGGACAGTACCGGTATTTGCTTTATCGGCGAGCGCAAGTTTAAAAAGTTTCTATCCGAGTTTTTGCCGGCACAGCCCGGCGACATCGTCGACGAGTGTGGCAATGCGGTAGGACGGCATGACGGACTCATGTACTACACGCTCGGTCAACGGCGCGGTCTCGGTATAGGCGGGGTGAAAGGCGAGGTCGGAAGGTGGTTTGTGCTCGACAAGGACGTCGAAAACAACAGACTCGTCGTTTCTTGCGGAGACGAGCGCGGACTCTTTACTTCTAAGCTTTACGGCTCGGGGTTCAATGTTATAGGAGCGTTCGATATGCCGACCGAGCTTGAATGTACAGCCAAGACAAGATACCGTCAGCCCGATCAAAGAGCGGTTTTGCGTTTGGATAAAAACGGCGAGTTTTCGCTTGTGTTCGAGCAGCCGCAACGCGCTGTAACACCGGGGCAGTACGCGGTCGTGTACGCCAAAGACCGCTGTCTCGGCGGCGGCGTGATAGAGCGTGTGGAAAAATAAACGCGCGATCGATGTCCGATCATGTCGAATGGATAGTTATGCGGCATTATTCGGACACTCGCTTCGATTTGACCGGTTGCGCGGGCTTTACTTTTACCGCAATGAGTGATAGAATAATATAAACAAATCTACGTGGAGCGTATACGCGAATGAATTTTACCGATCTTTTTACCGATCCGGCATACTTGATGTACGGTATAACGATGTGTCTGTTTATTCCGTTTCTGTTGTTCGGCGTGATCGCGTCGATCCGAGTCAATTCGGTTTTCAATAAATATAATGCGGTACAATGCTCGTCGGGCATTTCCGCTCAGGGCTATGTGCGCAAATTTTTGGATGGCGAGGGACTTGACAACATACGGTTTGCCGCCGTTCACGGTTCGCTTACCGATAACTTCAATCCGACTAACAACACTATTTCGCTTTCGGACAGCGTGCGCAACAGCTCGAGCGTCGGAGCGATAGGCGTCGCTTGTCACGAAGCGGGGCATGCGGTGCAGCACGCGCGTAAGTATTTTTTCTCGTCGGCTCGGCTTGCGCTCGTTCCGATAGTTAACTTCGCAAGCACGCTCATGTGGCCGATATTCATAATCGGATATATACTCGGTTTTGCATCACCGTATACGAATATAGGCAGGATCTTGCTGGCGGCGGGACTTGTGGTAATGGGTCTGACGCTGCTGTTTTCGCTCGTGACGCTGCCGACCGAGTTCGACGCGAGCCGCAGAGCGTACAAGTATCTCAAAACGTGCATGCTGCCCGATGAAGCGAAGGGCGTGAGAAAAGTTCTTACCGCCGCCGCAATGACGTATGTAGCGTCGTTCATGATGACCGCATTGCAGTTCTTGCGCATATTGGCGTTGCTACTTATGGGTCGAAACAGAGAAAAATAAACGCACGCTTATCGATAGAGTATAATATATAACAACAAATAACCGCGGAACTATGTTTCCGCGGTTTTGCATAAATAAGTTTGTTTTTCAATCGCATTCGATTATATCGTCGATGAATTCGTCTTTGAGCGTATACGCATGCAGTTTGGCATTGCCGTTTTTGTCTATCAGGTAGAACTTGTTCGAGCCGTCCCAGCTGCACTCGGTAAGTCTTTCGTATCCGGAAAAGAATTTTTCGAGCGCCGGTCTATCTATGGCGGAACGCAGATTTTCGCTGAGCAGCGCGTATGCGGCAGCGCTGTCGCCCGACCTCAATAACGAAAAAAGTCGGGATATCATACTCTTTGCAGGTATCGGTTTTTGCGTGCTTTCGTACACGGTCATATGCCGCGGCGACAGCGACAGCAGGTAATGCTCGGAAGACAGCTTTATGCCGCATGCGAGATCGGACTTGATATTTTCGGCGCCGCACAGCTTAACTGTATATGGCAAAAGCGAACGCGACAATGGGAATACCGTCACGTATACGACGTCGTACTCGGACATCGTTATGCTGTCGGCACGTTCCAAAAACTCGCCGTTTACGGAATATACGCACTCGAAATCGCTTTGTATATGTAGTTCCATATATGAACTATATGATTTTGTTTTTTATTATATGTATAGTTTCGTTGCGTAATGGCAATAGTTATTACCGTCTTTACGGAGGTATTACTATGGTAGCAAATAATTGGACTGTCGAACAGACCAAAGAACTTTTCGGACTGTGTGCCGCGGCGCGATCCAAAGGCGAAAGCCTGTCTGCGGCGTTCGTTGCGGTCGCGGATAAAACCGGTCGATCTGTAAATTCGGTCAGAAATTACTATTACGCGCAAGCCAAGACTTTCGAACTTGTGCCGGAAGTAGCGCGCAAGCTCGGTATCGCGGCGGCGGACGTCAAGCGCGAGCGTTTCGTCCCGTTCGAAACGGATGAGATACGTTCGCTCGTCGAACATATCCTGATCGAAAAGGGCAGGGGCGTAAGCGTGCGTAAAGCGATCGAACAGCTCGCCGACGGCGACGGCAAAAAAGCGCTGAGATATCAGAATAAGTACAGGTCGGTCCTGCGTTCTCACAGAGATCTTGTCGAGAGCGTAATGAAGGACCTTAAAAACAGACACATGCCGTGCGGCGATCCTTATGCGAAACATTCCGCCGATAACTTCGCGCGGCTTACGGAATATATTGCGGCGCTTGACGAGAGCCGCGCATCCAAGTTTCTCGATCTGCTGGAGAAATTGACGTGAATGCGTCAAAACAGTTGATATTTCCGGGTACGCATGATATACTTATATCATAAACGTCCTTTGTTTCGGGGCTTTTCGGTAATGGGGTGGCATCATGGATTCGGCAAGAGATAAGAACGGAAAAACAGAATCGGAGTTTTTGCGCGATTATGACGTTACCAAGTATTTCCGCCCGTCAGTAACGGTGGATGCGGTGCTTTATTGCAAAACTTCTGCCGGCATAAAGCTTTTGATGATCGAGCGCGGCGGCCACCCGTTTTTAGGGCTGTACGCATTTCCCGGCGGTTTTGTCGAAAGCGACGAACCGTGCGAGACTGCGGCTGCACGCGAACTCGAAGAAGAGACCGGGATCAAGAATGTGAAACTGCGGCAGCTCATTACCGCATCTACGCCCGGACGCGATCCGAGATGGCGTAATATCACCGTTGTTTTTTGCGGCGAAGTGTCTGGCGAAATAACCGCTACGGCAGGCGACGATGCCGCCAAGGCGAAGTGGTTCGATATAACGAGAAAGGACGGCGTACTCGATTTCAAGAGCGCGGACGGTGAGCGCTTTACTTGTAAACTCGATATCGTGCGCGACGACGGTAAGACCGATCTTAACGGAACGACTATCGCAGAACGCGGTAAGATCGCATTCGATCATGCCAAGATAATAAGTTATTTATTCGATATGGTTTCTTAGTCCGATCGCAGATACTCGTGCGGCGGATTACCGTCGATATAGGCAGTCGTAATAATATTTAAAGGAGATCGTCAATATGAAAATCAATTTGGTCGCTACCGGCGGAACCATAGGCAGCCGTTACCAAAACGGCGCGCTCGTGATATCCGACGCCGCAACAAAACAGATAGCGTCGGTCATCGGCGCGGACAAGGTATTCGGCGATTTCAAGATACATAGCGCGGGAGTGGAGTTTGCCGATCTCAATACGCTGAGACTGACGATAGAACGCGCGATTGAAGGCGCCGACGGAATAGTAGTGACGCACGGCACGGATACGCTTGCGTTTTCCGCGTCGTATTTGGCGTATGCGTTTTCGGACGTCAAAATTCCCATTGTCATGTGTACTGCCGACAGACCGTTAACGGAAGACGACAGCAACGGCTTTGCGGTACTCAATGCCACTAAAAGTTTTATATCGCGCAAAGAACCCGGCGTATATGTGCTTTACAAAAATCCGGGGGAGGTCGTGCGTATCCATCACGGTGCGCGCATCATTCCGGCGCACCTACACGAGAACTTTTATTTTTCCATCGGTACGGGCAGTAAGTTCACGTATACCGGTCTCATGCGCGGCATGGATTTCGCGCTTAAAGAAAACAGCGTGCTTTGCATTTCGCCGTACGTCGGCATGGATTATTCGGCGTTCGATATGCGTAAGTTCAAAGCTGTAGTACAGTGCGCTTTCCATTCCGGCAGAATAAACACCGATTCGTTCAATAAGTTTGCCGCGGCATATCCGGATATCCCGATGTTCTTTGTGTGCGGCAGTAAAAAATACGATCCCGGTACGTTCGCGTCGAACGTTACGCAGTGCGCAGGCATAGCTCAGCCCGCTCTGTATATGAAACTGCTTATAGGTTTGCACAATAACGTCAAAGACCTTAAAAACTTTGTATTGAAAAACGCCTGCGGCGAGATAGTATTGTAAACACTGTATATATTTATGAAATAACGGTATCTAATCGACGATGCCGTTATTTTTTTGTATAAAATTCGCCATGAACAGGCAAGATATAATCATAATCGCGATAAAAGTCGCCGATGAATGTCTCGATTTGTGCAATATGTATAATTTTTTTATGCTTTTTTGTGAAAACCTATTGACAAAAGCCCGATTCGGTGTTAAAATTGACACAGCAAATAAATAATTTCATTATGGAGGAAATATATGAAGAAGTTAATTGCATCTTTACTTGCGACTACTATGGTTCTTACAGCCGTAGGCGGACTTGTCGCATGCGGAGGCGACGAGGATAACGGAAAGACCATAAAAATATGGGCGCCTGCCAACTCTATCAATGCGTACAAAGCGTTGGTACCGGGATTCAAAGAGGCGAATCCCGACTATAAGGATTGGACTTTCAAATTCGAAAACAAGGAAGAAAGTCTCGTTCAAGCAGGCTTGGCCGATCCCAAAGCGGGTGCTAATATCTTCTTTTTCCCGTCCGATCATCTTTGCAATCTCGCATTCAAATTGAAGTGTTTGCAACCGCTCACTCCCGAATACGAGACCTTGGTCAAGGCGCGCGACGGCGCGGATTCGGTAGACTTTGTCACAAAGACGGAAGGCGGCAAGGAATCGTTATACGCTTTCCCCGCGACGGACGACAACGGTTATTTTCTGTGGTACGACAGTACGCTTTTGGACGAGAGCGATCTTGAAACCTGGGACAGCCTTGTCGATGCGGCGAAGAGAGAAAAGAAGACCATTCTTTATAATTATAAGAACACTTATTATGCGGCGTCGTTCTTCTTCGGAACGGGTACCGAATTCGACTACGTTGATAATCAACTCAAAGAATATCGCACCAATGTCGACGGACCGGAAGGACAGCTCGGCGGTGCGGCATATATGAGATATTTTACGCCTTCATATATGGGAACCGGAAAGGACCAGGTAATACTCGCGAGCGATCCCGACAGCGCGCTTGCCGAAGCTTTCAATAATAAGACCATAGTTGCAGGCGTCGGCGGTACTTGGGTCAAACAGAGCGTGATGAACGCGCTCGGCGATGATTATTCAAGGATCAAAACCGCCGTATTGCCCAAATTCACTACAAACGGCGAAGACGAGTATTATATGGAGTCCTTTATAGGCAACAAGTATTGCGGCGTAAACAGCACCAAATCAGAGGAACAGATCGTCGTATCGCTCGCGTTTGCCAACTATCTGACCGGTGAGGTGGGGCAGCAGGCAAGGTATAATGCAACCGGCGCCGGTCCTACAAACACTACCGTAAAAGCTACGGAGACGGTACAGAACGATCCCATTCTCGCGACGTATCGCGCTCAGAAGGAACACGGCTATCCGCAGAGAGATCAGGGTACAGCTTTCTGGGAAGGCATAAATAAGTTTGTCGAACAGATATCGCTCGGCACGACGACACAGACTAATTTGAAAGCACAGCTTGATAAATTGGCGTCAAGCTTGCGCGGATAATAACATTGCATTTTTTCGATAAATACTCCGCCGAGTCGAACGGCTCGGCTCGGCGGATATTTATTCGAGAGATAAAAGTGCTTGCATATAATAGCATTTTTAGGGCGACGATTAATTATGTATCACGCCGCAACGCAGCGAAAAGCGAACGCAAGTTTGCCGTAGCGGTGCTGTCATGCGGGGTATAATATCTGATTTGTCGTTATTTCGAAATATCGATCAAATTCTGAAACGGGAGTGAGAAATGAGTAAAGATCAACGATCCGCTACTCCTACTTGGAAATTATATAACCGTCCTTGGTATGTAAAGCTGGGCAACGGTATAGCCGATTATTTCAAAAATGCCGGACTGATGATTTGGGGAGTATTAAAAGCCATACCGTTTAAGTTATGGGCTTTGTTGCTCGCGATAGCACGGTGTTTCCAAGGGTTGTGGTTCAGATTCGTAAAAGGGGACTGGAGAACGAAAATATCGTATCTCATTATGGGATTCGGTTGTTTTTCGCGCAGTCCGAAACAGATAATCAAAGGGCTTTTGTTGTTGGCGGTAGAAGCGCTGTTTATCGTGTTTATGATTTTTATAGGCTGGCCCAATTTGTATATGATGGGCTCGCTCGGCGATATTGCGGTAATAAAGAAAGAAAGCCCGATAGTGCCGGGCTTGATAAGAACTACTTATGTAGATAACTCGCTTACGATATTGTTGTTCAGCGTGATGACGCTGATGTTTATGGTGTTCTTCGTTTATATGTGGATAAAGAATACCAAGATCGCCTACGATACGCAAAAACTTGTCGAGGAAGGTAAACCGCTTTCCGGTCCCAAACAGCAGCTTAATTATGCGCTCAACGACGGCTATCACGTAACGGTGTTGACTTTGCCCGTACTCGGGGTGCTTGTGATATCGATATTGCCGCTTATAGTAAATATACTTGTGGCGTTTACCAATTACGACTTTTTCCATGCGCCGCCAGGTGAGCTGTTCGATTGGGTGGGATTCGGGTCGTTTACAAACGTGTTCAGTAAAACGTACGGTAGCGCTATTTGGAGCGTTCTCGGCTGGACTATAATCTGGGCGGTATTCGCCACGTTTACAAACTTCTTCTTCGGCATGTTCCTTGCCATGATCATCAACAAGAAGTCGATAAAACTCAAAGCGTTTTGGCGCACATGTTTCGTTATTGTAATAGCGGTGCCGGACTTTATCAGTCTTATGATGATGAGCAAGTTTTTCTCGTACAATCCCGTCGAGGATTTTACGGGCGCATTCAACCACATGCTTCAGCAGTGGTTTGGATTGAACGCGAATATCGATTGGTTCGGTACGTCGACTCTAAACGAGTGGAACGCGCGAATAATGGTCATAGTAGTCAATCTCTGGCGCGGCATGCCGTTTACGATGCTTTCGACTTACGGCATACTCATGAATATTCCCGAAGAGCTGTACGAATCGAGCAGGATAGACGGCGCAGGTCCCTTGCGTCGGTTTATATCGATAACGTTCCCGTATATCATGTTTGTAATGGGTCCGCAGTTGATAACAACGTTTACGGGGAACATCAACAACTTCAACGTAATCTTCTTCCTGACGGGCGGCGGTCCCAACTATTCGATCGGCAACGCGCCCGGCAAGACCGATCTTTTGGTCACCTGGCTGTACAAGATGACCGTCAATACTTCTCAGCCGGAGTACAGCAACGGCGCGGTACTCGGTTTGTTTACGTTTATAATAAGCAGTTTCTTTGCTCTTATCGTGTTCAACAGCTCCAAATCGGTTAAACAGGAGGATACGTTCCAATGATAGGATTGAGATCGAAACGAATCGTGACCGATACGGTTATTTATATCGTGCTTCTATTGATAATCGTGATATGGCTGTTCCCGCTTGTTTGGATGGTTCTGCGCGCGTTCGATACCAACGGTGCGGCTTACTCGGTGTCGATTTTTCCCAAAGAGTTTACGTTCGATAATTTCAAGGCGCTGTTCTCGGGCGACGACTATGAGTTTTTCCCGTACGGGACTTGGCTCGTCAATACTTTGATAGTTGCCGTAGGCTCGTGCGTGATTTCCACGCTGCTCGTTTTGATGGTGTCGTTCGCGTTATCGCGCATGCGGTTCAAAGCTCGCAAAACGCTCATGAACATTGCGCTCATTCTCGGCTTGTTCCCCGGATTCCTTTCCGTGATAGCGCTGTATTATATCTTCAAAGAATTCGAACTTACCGACAGCCTTGTGGGTTTGACGCTTGCATATTCTTTGGCGTCGGGTACCGGATATTATATAGTCAAAGGCTTTTTCGATACCGTACCTATGGCGATCGACGAGGCGGCGCGTATAGACGGCGCAACCAAAAACCGTATATTCTGGCAAATGATAATCCCGCTCAGTAAACCGATAATAATTTACACCATACTCACTTCGTTTATCGGACCGTGGTGTGATTTCGTGCTTGCGAGCGTGTTTATGAAAACCAACGAGAACTTCACTATAGCCGTCGGTATAAGGCAGTGGATCACGCAGGAAAACTATGTCGGCACACACTTTACGAGATTCTGTGCCGGCGGCGTGCTGATAGCCGTACCGATCGTATTGCTGTATATAGTGATGCAAAAGTTCTATGTCGCGGGCATAACCGGCGGCGCGGCGAAAGGTTGATCTTATCAAGTGCGCGAAACATCATACCGGACTACTCGGTATGATGTTTGTCGTGTAAGATGATTTCGTAAAATATTAGGAGAAATATATGAGACTGAAAAAAGTTTTATCGGCGCTTGCGGCATCGGTCATGGCTTGCTCCATGGGCATAATGGGCGCGGCGTGCGGCGGCGATGCCGGACCTGCCTGGACTCCGCCGAAAAATACCGACGAGTATATCGTTCCGCAGGACTATTACAGAACGTACTACGAAGTTTTCGTGCGGTCGTTTGCCGACGGCAACGGCGACGGGATAGGCGATCTGCGCGGGCTTGCCGATAACCTCGATTATTTGAATGACGGCAACGACGAGACGAGTTCCGATCTGGGAATAAACGGCATATGGATGATGCCTATCAATTCTTCGCCGTCGTATCACAAGTACGACGTTATCGATTATTATTCAATAGACGACGAGTACGGCACGCTCGAAGATTTCGACTATCTCGTGCGGGAGTGCGATAAGCGCGATATTTGGTTGCAAATGGATCTGGTACTCAATCACACTTCCACACAGCATAAATGGTTCAAAGCGGCGGTAAGCGCCGCGCAACAGGGAAGAAGTCCAGTAACTAATGCGGACATGCTGCGCTATGAATTCGTAAAGTCCGCAACGAGACCGTTGGACGGCACATGGCATAAGGTGACCGGCACGCAGGATTATTGGTATCTCGGCAACTTCTCGTCAGAGATGCCGGACGTCAGACTCGATAATCCGAGCGTACGCGACGAGATATGCAATATAGTCGATTTCTGGTTGGATCGCGGCATACGTTCGTTCCGGTTGGATGCGGTGCCTTGGGCGTGCGAAAATTCGACCGTGTACTCTGAAGACAATGCCGAGTTTTGGACCTGGTTCAACGAATACTGCGATGAAAAAGGCGCGGAAGTTTTCGGCAGCGAAAACGACGGGATCGACGCTTACTGTTATAATGTCGGCGAGGTTTGGGCGGATTCGTCTACGGTAACGAGCTTTTTCGGTACAGGCATGAGCAACTTCAATTACGCGATGGGCGGCTCCGAGGCTGTCGGGTTCGTCGGCGCCGTAAACGAAAGATATCGCGCATCGTCCGTTTCCGAAGAATTGGAGCGATACCAAAAGGAATCGCGTGCGCTCGATCCAGATGCGATACTGTCGAATTTCCTTTCCAACCACGACAACGATCGCAGCGCAGGATTTTTGCAACGCGATGAGAAAAAGATCAAAAGAGCGGCGGGAATGTATCTGCTTGCGCCCGGCAACGCTTATATATATTACGGTGAAGAGATAGGCGCGCTCGGCAGCGGCGTCGACGAGAACAAACGTCTCGCATTCAATTGGGGCGATAAGCGCAAGGTGAAAGATCCGCTCGGCGGCGTATACGAAGGCAAACAGGAATTCGGATCGATGAAGAGTCAGACCAATAAGCCCGATTCGATATTGTCGTATTACCGCGAGGCGATAAAACTGCGCAACAGATTTCCCGAGATAGCGCGCGGTACTGTAAATGCGTACGCGCTTAAAGCCGACGGCGTACTCGAACTCGCATCGGTGATACGCGAAGGATTGGACGCGTCGACATCGCTTACATCGGTCAATTCGGATAACTGGACCGTTGCCGCGTATACGCTGGCTTGGAAAGATCGAAAAGTTTTGGTAGTTCATAATATCGGCAACGAAGTTGCGAATATCGGTTTGGGCAGCGCGTTTTCCGGATATTCGGTCGTCGGTTCGCTTAAAGCGTCCGGCGGCGATATAACTGTCGCGGACGGCACGCTCACGATGTCGCCCGGCACGGCAGCCGTACTAAAAGCGATCGCATAACAGAACGCTTTATATAAAATCTTCATGAAAACGATAGGGAGGTAAAAATGAAGAACAGAGTAAGATTCGGTTTCGGGTGGTTACGCTATTTCTTGATTTGCTGCTTGATTTCGGCTGTAGCCGTCGTTTCCATGCCGTTGGGCGCGTTTGCGAGATCGGCGGTCGCGGAAGAGAAAGACGCGGAACAGGCAAAGCCTGTTGCCGACAGTCGGACCGCTAAAGACGCGGACGTCGCGGCATTGCCGGATTTCACGCTTAATTTCGTTTATTACAGACCTGCCGGCGATTACGACGGTTGGAATGTATGGTTATGGTGCGACGGCAATACGGACACCGATTATACAAACGGACAGAAAGGACTTCCGTTTACACAGTCGTCGGTCGTTTACGGTAAAAGCGTGAAGATGCTGTCGTATAAGGTGTCCGGATGCGTTCCGAAAGACGGCAAAGCTTTGGGCTTTATCGTCCGTCTGAACGATTGGGCATCAAAAGACGTCGAAGAGGACAGATTTATTACCGTCGATGATATCAACAGATACAAGGACGCTAAAAACAGAGTAACGGTTTATCTCGTGCAGGGAATGAAACCCGTATATTTCAACATGGAAGACGCTATGACAGACAAGATCACGCTCGCGACGTTTACGAGCTTTACAAATGTCGATATATCCACTAACGCCGAGATAACCGCAGGCAGTAAGTTCGTCGTAAAAGACGGCGACGATAACGTTTGCGG
>CAJUQF010000011.1:34625-36760 GCA_910588315.1 uncultured Christensenellaceae bacterium
CAATGAGCGCGTCCATACCGTTTACCGCGGATTTCGATTTCAATAAATCGTATACCGTTTACGACGAAAGCGACGACGGATTTACTTCCATGGGAGTTCAAATAACAAAACTGTACGATACGGCGGAGTTCGGCGAGGCATTCGATTATACCGGAACGCTCGGTGCGGAATATTCCAAAGCGCAAACGAAATTCACGGTTTGGGCGCCGACCGCATCCGATATGATGCTCAATATTTACAACAGCGGCGATAAGACCGATACCGCCAAGACCGCGCATAATATGACGCGCGGCACGAAAGGCGAATGGACCGCGGTAGTCGCCGGCGATCTCGACGGCAAGTATTATACGTACACGGTAACAAATGCCGACGGCGAATCCGAAGTCGTGGATCCGTACGCGCGCAGCGGCGGCAGAAACGGTGTTCGCGGTATGATACTCGATCTCGACTTGACCGATCCGGAAGGGTGGAACGACGCGTTTGCGCATAAGATACCTGACTACGGTACGACTGCCGATGCGATGAGCAAAGCCGTGATTTGGGAAGCGCAGTTGCGCGATATTACCATCCACGAAAGCTCCGGCGTATCGGAAGCGAATCGAGGCAAGTTCCTCGGGCTTACCGAGACTGGAACGAAAACGAAGAGCGGAAAGTCTACCGCGCTCGATTATATAAAAGAACTCGGCGTGACGCAGGTCCACTTCCAACCGTTATTCGATTTCGCATCGGTGGAAGAAAATTTCGCGACCGCCACTTACAATAAAAACGGCGAATACAACTGGGGCTACGACCCGCTCAATTACAATATGCCGGAAGGCTCGTACTCGTCTAATCCCGCAGACGGCAGGACGCGAGTCAACGAGATGAAACAGATGATAATGGCGCTCCACAATGCGGGAATACAGGTCATTATGGACGTTGTATACAATCACGTGAGCAATGCCGGTTCGTCTAACTTCGAAAAGCTCGTGCCCGGCTACTATTTCCGCATGAGCGCGTCGGGCGAGTTTCTTAACGGATCCGGTTGCGGAAACGAAACTGCGTCCGAACATTATATGTTCCGCAAATTCATGATCGATTCCGTCAAATATTGGACGGAAGAGTATAAGATCGACGGGTTCCGTTTCGATCTCATGGGTTTGCACGACGTAACTACGATGAACGAACTGTATGCCGCGCTAAAAGCCGTAAATCCCGACGTGATAGTTTACGGCGAAGGCTGGGACGCCGGGACCAACGGACTTCCGGAGAGCGACCGTGCGATAATATCCAATGCAAGCAAAATGCCAAATGTTGCGGTGTTTAACGATATCATCCGCGACGGCATGAAGGGCAGCGTGTTCACGATCACGGACACCGGCTATGCGACGGGCTAGGGCGGAACGGACGCGGCTGTATACGTCGGCGCTGCCGGCGCGACTTCCGCATTGGATTCGTCGGTATACAAAACGCTCGGCGGCGATAAAAAAGCGTTTGCGGTCAATCCCACGCAAAACGTCAACTACGTATCGGCGCACGATAATTCCGCGTTATGGGATAAGATCAATGCCTCGGTGAACGCCAAGAAACAGACGCTCATGGCGATGAACAGACTTTCGGCGACAGCCGTCCTTACAAGCCAAGGCGCAAGTTTCTTCCTTGCCGGCGAAGAAATGATGCGCAGTAAGCCGACCACAGCCGACGGCGCGGCGTTGTACGACAACAGACCTCAGCAGTATTTGACCGATCCGAACTACTACTTCTCGGATAACTCGTATAAGTCTGCCGACTCGGTAAACGCAATCAATTGGGATAATCTCGACAATGCCGACGTCGCCGCCATGGTAGAATATTATAAACAGCTTATAGCGATCAAAAAGACGTTTAAGCAGTTCAATATATCTACGACCGCTCAGCTTTCCGACTGTTTTACTGTATGCGACGAAAACTTCGGCGACGGTATCTCGGCGTATGCCGTCAAAGATCCGGAAAGCGATAATTATGCCGTGCTTGTGTTCAATGCGACTTCGGGTACTAAATCGGTGACCGTTCCGAAAGGCGAGTACGCCGTCTATGTTAACGGCGCCAAAGCCGACGCTGCAAAAGCGTTGTCGACGCTTAAAGGCAATAAGGTAAGCGTGGGTGCATATTCCGCA
>CAJUQF010000012.1:0-798 GCA_910588315.1 uncultured Christensenellaceae bacterium
CTCCGGAATATCATCAGCATATACATAATATGAATATATACCAGAAGCAGTACATCCACTGGAAAAGCTATCAATTAGTATAGGACTTGTTGTGAAATAAGTATCAATTTCAAATTTAACTTTATTTTTAAAAATGCCATTTAAGTAATCTAAAAATTTGTAAACCAACATTTCGCAAATTTTTCTTTCTACTAATGTCATCTTATACTCAATATTTATATCAAATTCATTGCAAACACATTCAACTTTTTCTGAAGCATGATTAGTTGACAAAACAGCCGATATCTCATCAACAAATATCATTAATATAGGAAAGACGGAATTGTTTTGCATATTAGATTTATTTTTCCATTTGGCATACAAATAATTTGATTCAGAGTAAAATACCCCATATCCATAATATAATTTACCATTCTCATCTGAAATTTTTGTTGTAAACTCTGGTTCTAAATACCAACCACAAAAATAGTAATTATCTTTTTGTGGGATAACAAACTTAGTGTCACTTAACTTTTCATAAAGTAATGTGATGTTTTGCTGTTTATTATTTGAAGTCGCTCCATTATAATTATAAGCATATGTTTTTACTTTAGGTACAAATTTTGCATATACGCTTATATTACAATGAATATTTTTATCAATTCTTGGATTCGAGAGTATCCCATCAGACCAACCGCCAAATAAATATCCTTCTTGAGGAATAGCTTCAACCATATTACTACTTCCACCACAGGGTACTGTTTGAAACGAATTATTATCTATATAAATTTGATAATTAAAATTTGAAGTGGGTTTTTG
>CAJUQF010000012.1:808-12431 GCA_910588315.1 uncultured Christensenellaceae bacterium
ATTATCAGTACTATAATGTACCTTATATTTTTCTATACTTGAGTTATTGCTACACGACAAACAAAAGCTAGAGATAATTATTGTAATAAACAGCAATGCGAATACAGTCTTTTTTTTCATAGATTTATTATAAACAAACTGTATATAGAAGTCAAGTAAATGAAAAAATAGATTTTTAGAGTTTATATATCTAATCTCTTTACTTTTTAAAATATTTTATACAACTGCTTGGAGTCCAGTTACATATCGTCATTTGTGTTACTATGTTAATGGTATGCTTTCTATGCCCGGGGGCATTAGTGGTCTATTTAATTATTTTGAAGTTGATAACGAAACTATGACTATAAATCAGCAGGAGTATTCAAAAGATTTAGCTGAGTATGGATTATTCACTTATGAAGAATTTGCAGCATTGTTCCCTATTTCTAAAGAAATTTTCAATGCATTTAATGCCCAATATTTCAAGGTTGCTATTGGAAAAGGATTGTTAACTCAGGAGCAGATAATTTACTTAATTGAGCGATATTCACATTTCTGGTTGTAAATACAAGATTGGATTGCGTAAGCGGTCCAATCTTTTTTTGTCAAAATTATTCTAATTTTAATAATATGATAATATAAGTAAATTTTATATATGATTTATTTGTTCTAACACCTTATTTATTTAAATGCATAAAAACCATACTATTGCTCAAAAATCGCTTGACATTTCGAATTATTAAGCGTATACTAGCCTTATTCTAAACGGTACGTTCGTTCCGTTTAGAGTTGAGCGAGGTAGTATGCGAACTAAAAGCAAAGAAATAAAGGACGCTATAAAGTCCTACATCGAGCAGGTTGCAAGCTCTGGTGGCAACTGTCCTTCATATAGTGATATAAGCGATGTGGTTGGCACGAGCAAAAGCAATGTGTGCAGATATATTGCCGAAATGGAAAGCGATGGCGAACTTGTTAAAACCGATTACGGTTTTGTAACAAACAAAATGGGTCGCGCCGCAAGCGATACGCAAACTGTTCCTATTCTCGGCAGCATCCCCTGCGGTCTGCTCGAGGAAGAAACGGAGTATGTCGAGGGGTACTACAACCTACCGACGTCGTTTATCGGCAGCGGTGAGCATTTTCTACTTCGGGCAAGCGGCGATTCTATGGTGAACGCAGGCATAGACGACGGCGATTTAGTGCTTATACGCCGACAGGAAGAAGCCGACGATGGGGATATAATTGTAGCGCTCGCGGACAACCTTTCAACGCTTAAACGAATCTACCGCGACGACAAACGCAAGTGTGTAATACTCCACCCCGAAAACGACTATATGGACGATATAATAGTCAAAGACTGCTACATTCAAGGCGTAGCGGTAAAAATAATAAAAGACATAAAAAGGAACGTTTGAAAAATGCTATACGACGAGAAATGCCCTATTTGCGGCACGGTAAACAGACAACTGAATTTAGACGAAACGAACGGTTGGTTCGAATGCGAGAAGTGTAAGAACACGGTAAATAATTTAACTGTTCGTAAGAAAAGCGCAAGAGTTCCGCTGTTAAAAACCAATGAAGATATTAAAAAGTATTTCGGCATAACTTAATGTATTTTCTGCTAAATCGGCAAGCCCCAACCGAGAGCGTGTAAAATAAATAATGTTTCGAGGTTAATATATGTCAAAAAAGATCAATTCGGTGGTGTGTCCCAAATGTCATAAACAGCTTATAAGAATGGTAACAGGCACAAGCGGATACATATTCGTTCACTGCGAAAACTGCGGATCATCAGTCAAGATACGCGCAAGCAAAGAACATATTTCGACCGACGCTGTTAGCGGAACTGCGGACGCCCACTAAAAGAACGCAAACTGTACTACAACGCTTAATTGAATATTCGTGCCGTATAGTGCTGCTTGGATCGAGGTTGCCCTGAAACATCGGGAGTGTAAAGCCGGCGACGCACATTATACGAAGTTGTGAATGAACAGGAGCTCTTTCCATAAGGAAAAGCGGTCGTCGCCTCACAAGGACTGAACCATAAGGTATAGTCTTTGTGGGGCGATTTTTTTTGCACGCAAAAATTTCTCTGCCCGATAACGGTTTAGTCCGACCGTCGTCGGGCTTTTTTCATTTCAACGCAAATTCCCCGACTGCGGATAACAAAGTCAAAAAATCCAATTTCGGAGGAATTTTATTATGGAAAACAACAATGGCAAACAGTATTACCTTCCGGTAAGAAACACACTCACGGGCAAAACCGAAATCGTTTACGTCAGCGAAGAAATATACAGAGCTTATAAGAGTTTCGACCGTGCCGAGAAAAAGCGCAAGCAACGTATGTGGCGATGCAAGATTCCGCGCGAAGGCTTTTCGGAACGACAGAAATCTTTTCTTAAACGTTGCGATAAAAAATGTTCCGAATGTCCTTACGGCGAGCAAGTAAAGGACAGTGTGGTATCGCTCGATGCTTTGCGTGAACAGAACGCCGAGATAGAGGACTATACATACGATCCGGCAAGTGTGATGGCGGAACAGGCTCGTTCGGCTGCCGAAGAAGCGGCTTTATCCGAAGCGATCAGACGATTACCACCGCGGCAAAAGGAAATCGTAGAACTATATTTCTTTGCAAAGAAAACAGAGTATGAAATTGCAGGACTACTACATATCTCGCAACAAGCAGTAAACGATGCTGTAAAGAAAGCTATAAAAAATTTGAAAGAATTTTTGTAAACGAGCTTGTTATTTGCAAAAAACTGTCCTAGGGATAGTGAAGGCACCAATCAAGGAGTAAGCAATGGAAGGCTTTCAACAAGTAGCAACAATAGGATTTCGAAATAAAGACGGTAGTTATAGGCTAAGCGTACCGTTATATGTAAAAGTATCCGAGCTTACAAAAAACGGACTGTCGGAACAAATGGAGGAATTACTGCATGAAGTTTCGGAAACAATGGTTCTTCACTACGATCATCAGATTCGTGAGTATATACAGGAACAAAAATCTAAACAAGGAGGTAACGAAAGCAATGGATTTTGTGGAAATGCTGGAAATAGCGACGAATGTGTATCGGACGAAAAACTACATAGTCTGCCAGATCGCAGGAATGAAACGCGACCGCGAGCTTGACAATGCGTGTATAAGTCAGGACGCATATTTTGCTCGAACGGCAGCCCGCGATCGTTTGTACGAAGAAGTGTTCGAAGATCGAATAAACCTTGACGGAAGACGGTTGCCTACAAACATGTACACACGAAAGTACATCGACTAAACAGTCTTCATTTCTCCTTTCATTCATAGCGGTGGGTTTAGGGTTCGGGAACGGAAGGATGGAGAGCCATTGCATTGGACGATTAGGTATAATCTTGCGACGAATGCTAACTCGGTATGACGTCTGCCGAAAGAACTGTCGATTGGAACGCGATGTTCCGCTTAAATCCGAAAGTCATGCAAATCAAAAAACGAGCGCGGTAAACAAAATAGCGACGACGGTATTATCGGTCGCACGGGAAGTGTCCCATATAAACTCCGGCTCGTTACAACTTAATAGACGGCAATAGCTGTCAAAACCAAACAATCAATACGAGGTGAAAAACATGGCAAAAGCCGAAGACGCCGCAAAGAGCGGCAACAAGTACGGCGGTGAACGCCGTTGGACCAAGCCGAGCAGACGTGCCGACAGTTACGCCAAAGAGCGTAAGGCAAGAGTGCATCAGCACGGACAAAAAGAAGGCAAAGAGCTTACAGACTATGAATCGGGTATCCGTTCGGGTTATCTGCAATGTCAGTCCGATCACGCCGGAATGTTTCGCTACAAGAAAGCGCTCGAAGCCGGACTTTCCAAAGAGGAAGCCGTAAAGTTCTCGCGCGAACGCGGTACCAAGCTCGACAAAAAGTCCTAAACAACAGCCGATGGGGATTGAGTAAAACGCTCATTCCCCTTGTTGTCGGCACAATAACAAAAAAACATTTACATAAGGAGTCAATCATGGCAAACGAAAAGAAACTCACGGTAGAGCGCGAAGCGTTCGATCTTAATGGCAAGACCTGCTATTCGTATTTCGTCAAAGGCACGGTACACGGCAGAGAGATCAAAGCCCAGCTCACGCCGCAGGACAACGGCGGCTACGTCATACTCGATATAGTGTTCGACGATTCGGACACGGCGGAACTTATCGTCGGCTCGGTGTCGATCACCAACGACAAAGGCAAGACCGAAACGTTCCCGTCGTACACGGTCAAGAACACCGACAAGAACGGCGAAGTGTTCGAGTGCCCGGTCAAAGCGTCGCGTAAGTCGGATAAGACCAAGCTCGCAATGCTTTTGCGTTAAACCAAACAAAAGCTGTACGGCTATCGGCAAAAATGCCGATAGCCGTACAATGCTTTTCAAATAACAATAAGGAGAAACCCTATGAAAGTCAAAGACATCATAATAATCGTAGCCATAGTGCTACTCGTTGGCGGACTGACGGGCTGCATTATAGCGCTCGTCAACCTCACCGACAATAAACCCAAAGAAACCGAAACGGGCGCAAAGATAGTCATGGACGATGGCAGTTATTTGAGCATGAAAAAGAATGCCGATTCACTGCCCGACGAAAATCTCGTCTATGAATACTATCTTACAGGTGTTACGTTACATAAAGCCGACCAGATCGGTTTCAAAGTTGACGGTCAGTCCGTTTCGGTATATACGGACAATGCGAGCAAAGGCATAGACCTAACAACGGCGGACACCGCGCTGTATAAGATACTCGTCATAGTAACCGGCACTTATGACATTTATCTCAAGAACTACAAGTCGGGCGTATGGACGGTGTATATGAGTACCGACCAAGTAATGACTACGGCCGACGAGCTGTCGATCAAACCCGCCGAACAATCGGCAATGCGCCTCAACGCTTCGAGAACGGTTGCAAGCGGCAATACATACACCCTCACCGCGACCGTACAGCCCGATGACGCTACAGATAAAGCAGTATCGTGGGATATTGCATGGAACGACCCGAATAGCAGTTGGGCAAGCGGTAAAGCCGTTTCGAACTATGTAACATTGAGTTCGAACGAAAACACCGCTACCGTAACGCTCAAAGCCGCATTCGGCGAGCGAGCTATAATAACCGTAAGCTCGGAATCAGATCCCGATGTAACAGCTACCTGTACAGTTGACTATATAGAGCGACTTAACATTCCGCACGGCAACGGGTATATGGATATAAACCGTATATACCAGAACAACAATACCGACCAAGTATTCGTTTTCGGCACGACAATGAACATCAAAGCGGACGTAAGGTATTCGGGCGTAGGCACGGTCAGAGGTATAGTCGAGTTCGGGCGACTTTCGCTCGAAATGTCCGAGGATATGAAGTCGTATATAACCGGACAAGTAAGCGGTTCCAACTACAAGTATACGACAAAGAGCTTATCGTACTCGTTCTCGAGTGGGCTTAACACGACTGTAAACATAGGCAGTCCTACCGAGTTCTTTTCGTTCATGGGCGATCCGAGCGAAACTTCTGGAAAACTTACCAATGCCTTTATAGCCGCTTGCAAAATGGGATACAAGATAAGATTTTCCACACAGTTCACTTACTCGTATGACGGGAATGTTATACAGTCGGGACAAGCCATAGGCAACTTCTCTGTCAACACCAACGGGCTTGCAATAGCCGCGACGGGAGTCAGCATAGACAGCTCGTCGATCGAGTTTTAAGGAGGCGCTATGTTAAACGAATTACACGAACACCAAAAAGCGGACCGGATAAAATGGATCGTTACGCTTGTGGTCATCCTCCTACTCATAGGCGGACTCGTCGGCTGTATTGTCGCGCTCACTCGTCCGCCGAAAAAGGAAACGCCGCCCGATCCGGGCTGTCAGCTACACGTTTTCAAGAACGGCAGATGCACCGCGTGCGGTATAAAGGAAGCGGACGCTCACTACACAATGGATGTCGTGACAAACGACTGTGCCATTAAGATCTACGCCAATGACACGTTCCGCATAGAATCGTTCGGCGCAGGAATAAACGGATATACGGTCGCAAATCTTTACGACAATACCGTAGTTCATGCAACGTCGAATTTCAGCGCCACGACAAAAGTCAATGTGTATAAATGCACTTACGACAAATACGGCGAGTTCATAGGCTACCCGAAAGACGATACGACAATTCTTCTCGAAGGCAGAGCGTACAACAAAGAGCTGGTATATACACTGTCCGTCATCAAGCCAATATACGAGATACGCGAAAAAGCGGACTGTCTGTATATCTTCGAATTAGTCAAGGAGGAACAAGCATGACAAACGACAAAAGCAAACTCACTTTCATACTCTCGCGGATAGCAATACTTCTTGCGCTTTCGGTAATTATCCTCGTGTGTTTCCTGTGTATGGTTGAAATAGATAAAAACCGAACACAAAACGACGTACAAACCTATGCGATGCCCGAACGTATAACATTCACTTCCGAGCAATTAAACGCATCGGCAAGGTCTGGCGAAACGACGAGCGTAAGAGTTCGCGCCAATGTCGAACCGTACAATGCGACCAATACCAAGGTTGACTTCGCCGCTTCGTGGAAGAACGCGCCGAGTTCATATACCGAGAACGTGTCCGAATATGTGACGGTACGACAAGAAAGCGACGGAAGTCAGACAGCCACGATCACCTGCATTAAGCCGTTCACTCAGTACAATGTCGTAATAACGGTAACTACGCGCGACGGAGGATATACTGCGGAATGTCTATGCACGTTTTCTGGCAAAGCGACGGAACTGTCCCTTTCCGTAGACGGTAAGCAAACAACGACCGACAATGATCGCGGAACGTACTACCTACTCGATTCCAAGTCAACGGCTACCGTAAGAATACACCCGACAAACGTCTACGATTACGTCCCCAACACCAACTACTCTATTTCGGTCAATGTTCCCGACGTATCGCTGTGGTTTGGGGACTGCGACTACGGCGAATATGGCGAAACGTATTTCAGCGCGGTTAGGCTGGAAAAGTTACGGGATAAGTATGCCGCAGGCAAGCTGTTCACCGTCGGGTCTGTCAGTAACGGCGCATTCACCATAACCACAAACAAATCTATGGAGTACGGTGCGGAAACGGTGGAAACAACGACCGACGAGTATGGCTCAACTTACAGGCACGGCAAAGGCGCTTGCGTGTACGACCCTTACGATATGGGCTTAGGCAGTACCAACTACGTCGAGGATATTCATGGCAAGAATGATTACAATGTCGGGATAATCGACAAGTTGTGTTACGAGATCACCGTTACCGAACGGATAAGCGGCGTAAGCGAAACGTTGCGGTTCTGGGTAAGCATATAAGGAGGCACAAATGAAAAAGGTAATAACGTTTATTCTTTCGCTTGGCGTTGTCGCAATCATCGCTGGCGGTATAGCTCTTATATACAAATACACCGACGGGTTCAGCGACGATTTCAAGACTTTCTATCTCGTGCACGACGGCAAAGAGATACTCACGACCGAAACTAAAGCGGCGTTCGTCGGCGGTAATAAGTACAAGTATGAAGTCAAGTACGTTTTCGAGAGCGGTAAAGACGAAAAGAAAGGCTTTACCGTCAAGGTACTCCCTAATACCGAAAAGGACTTCGATTATACCGTAGCCGGCAATAACTACAAGTATTCCAAGCTCAAAGACTTGACTTCCGCGTTTGACATCAAACTCAAAGATGACAGTTTCGAACTTAATATCCCCGAAAACTTCGGGATCGTTGACGTCCTTACATATATGCACGGCGGACAAAAAATAACGCTCGGCGACGGTGCAACGTCGGACTTGACTTATCCGTTCAAACTCGAAGTAACGTCGTACAACGGCGCGGCGAAGTACACAATACTTTTCAATACTGTGTCCGAAGCCGGCGTTACGGGCATAACGATCGACCCGACCGAAATAGTGTTCGGCGTATAGGCGGTGACTATGGAAAAACGACAAGAACTTTACAACAAAGTCATACCGGTTTTGCTCATTGCTTGCGTCGTCATTCTCTCGGTATTCGGCGGTAGGTATGTGCCTACCGCTTATGCCGATGAGATAGACAGCGTTCAAGAGCGATACGAACAAACCAATGTATTGAACAACCTCAAAGGCAGTACGATCGGCGGCAAACAGTTCGACATAAAGGACTATCCGCATAACTCTAATGCCAAACCGCAAATCATCTCTTTCGTTGAGTTCTGTTACAGCTACTACGCCGAAAAGCAGGACGATTACGGTCTTTACATTTATTTGTACAATCCGCAAGACACCGCCTTTGACACCAACACTACGCGCAACAAAATACAGCTATCTTACGGCAAAAACCCGAGTTACAGTAAATACAGTCTAACATTTCTCAACTATTCTACCGAAGCAGGCATAGAGGGACGGTTCTATAAGTTCAAGATAAACCTATCCGACGCGGACAAAACAAACATACTCAAAGGACTATCCCCCGACGAGCGCGTGTATAAGGTAAGCGGGATTGAATTATCCGTAAAAAGCAAAGTTACCGAACACGCTACGGCGCAAACCTATACATACAAAGGTTTTGCAGTCGGATACGGCAGCGAACTTGCCGAAACGGATACACTGTCTTGCACCGTTGACGGTTTCGACAAATACCTATCTCTCGACATTCGCTCGACATATTGGCGACCGAAAGGTACACACGCCGACGGATATACGCGAGATACTTTGCACTCGGTTTACTTTTCCGTGCCTAACTCGATCATAAACGAGTACGGCGAAATGACTGCCGTTCACGCGACTTGGCTTAATGCGTACACCGCCCCGATGCTGATCACCGGCAATAAGTCCGTGTACAACGCCATCGAACCGTTATTGGGTAAATACATTCACGGCGGTACGCGCGAGGAACAAAACCCGAATACGGGTTTGCAGTTTGCGGTCATTGCTACAATGGCAGCCGAAGGTTTGCGTGACGATGTGGATATGGCGCCGTATGGCGGTTATTACGCGCTTAATCCGTATTTCGGTTATGACAGCGGTCAGACCAATTATATGGATAGCTATAAGAACTTGGTGACATATCTTCATTACCTTTTCTATGCCGACGGTGGCAATGCGGATACATACACTCTACCCGCCGAAAAACTGATCGGCGACAAAAGCAAAGGGATTACGGGCTGGTTTGAGAGCTATACAAAAAAGCACGGCGGAGCGCTCGTGAACGACAGGTTCAGTGCGGATCTATTCGAAAAAACGGACGACCTATTTACCGACGTCAATATACAGTCAACCGATGAATACAGTCTAACCGACAAGATCGTTTCGGACACCGTGTGGAACAGGCTGTTTGGCTCGACCGTCAAGCACGAAAACAGCTATACACTATCCGCCATACAAAAAGTCACCGTTGCTGACATAAGCCAGACGACGGATAAATCGTTGTTCTGCGAGAAGTTCTTTATCTCTGAGGGCGATTACACCGACTTTACAGAGTATGTGAGAATGGCTGCGGCAAAGCAAGAAACGACATATTTGTTCAGGTACTACCAATCCGAATATGTAAGCAATGAAGCGACGGAGTATAAGCGCGTCAACGAGTGGTTTTTAATCGGCGGCGATTACGGTGTCTATGAATATGTAGATACCAACGCTTTTTTCGCGCAGATGTGGGTTCAGCTCGATTTTGACATTATAGACTTGACATTCACGAAAGACGGAGTTATTACCGTTATCCCCATCATTATGTCGCCTATGGATATAGCCGCAGACGCTGAACACCCTGTAAGCACACAGCCCGAACCGGGGCTTAAATGGTGGCAGATAGTTCTCGGTATACTGTTGGTAATTCTAATAATTTTCCTGTTGTTAAAGTTCGCGCCCGGCGTAATTACCGTCATTGTAAAAGTGCTGTTATTCATAATTACTTTACCGTTCAAACTGCTTGGCGCAATTTTCAAGCCTATACACGCAAAAGCCAAAGCGTCGAGAGAACGGCATAAGCAGGAACGCGCCGTAGAAAAAGAACACAAGCGTATGGAGAAAGCTCAACGAGCTATTGATGAAAAGGCGCGCAAAGAACAGAAAAAAAAGAACAAAGAAATTTCAAAGCGTGCCGCAAAGCGTCAAAAACGGATAGATAAACAGCGTCGAAAGCAAGATCGAGCGGACGAACGGAATATTTACCGTTATGTTCCGCGCGACGAGTATGATGCGCTTTACGAGGAGGCGTATGAGCAATATTACGCCGACGTGTCGTATGAAACGATTGCCGAAATAGAGCGCGAAGAGTATGCGGAAGCAATGGCTATACGGGATATGGACGAGCTCGTTAAAAGTCGTAAGAAACAAAAACACCGTCAGAAAGATAAAGGAGGCAGATAATGGAACTATCTAATATTCTAATGCTCGTGGGCGGCGTAACAATGTTCGTCGCGTTGATAGTCATAATTGTAGGGCTACTCGGTGGGCGCAAGCGTACCGATAGGCACGACGCCCGAATGAGAAAGCAAGCCGAGCGCAATTACGCAGATTACGTTAAATATGATGAATTTCCGTGGTCGGACGAACGGTCTGCACGGCAACAACGGAAAGAACGCAAACGTGCCGAGAGAGAAAAGAAACGTATGGATAAGCGCGGCGCAAAAGGGCGTAAACAGCAAGACAAAGACTTCGCGCAGTGGCGCAAAAAAGCCGAACGCAAACAGCGCAAGAAAGACAAGCAAGAACAAAAGCGCAAACTCACCCTTGCCGATTTAGACAATATGAGCGACGCCGAGCTTGCCGAGCTGTACTACGAAGAATACTATGACGAGTTTGGTGAGGCTTTCCCCGATGATGATCCATTTGGAGGTGCATTTTGAAAACACTCAAAAGGATACTTGCCGTTACGCTGTTATGCGTAGCGGCGCTCGTAATAAGCTATCTCGTATATACGGGAGGACAAGTCAATGCGTAGAAGGATATACATAATTCTAACCGTACTTCTCTCGTGCGTCTTTATACTTGTGAACGCGCTGTGTTTTACAAAGTCATATATCCGTATCTTTGAAAGCGGTAAAGACTTCGGATTATCCATAGCGTTTTACTTCTGCCAAATCTTCGGCATCAAGCATAACATTACGCCAACGGTAAACGATTATACGCACGTCTTTGACAAACCGCCGTCATTACCGTCGGACTCGCAAGGCTTTGTGACGAGCAGTAAAAACTACTTCGAGTTATTATTTTCGGCAGACAATTTCACCGCGTGGGGCAACGGCGTGGCAATATGGTTAAGCAAGTTCCTAATGGTGCTCGTCATAGTCATTCCCTGCATAGTCCTTATAATAGTTCTCATACGTCGAATGTATAACCGTCCGAACAATAACTACGGCAGAGATACATTGCCGTTGCGGATCTATAAACGAGCGGTAAACGTTACGTTTAGACCTATAAGGCAGTTTATCCACTGCTACATAGCATTTATTCGTCGTCACCGTTGGATATGGATATGCTGGGTAATACTGTGGCTATGCGGCTTTAACTTAATGACGATCATAATAGAGTTCTTTGCGTACTATTTCTACTTCGCCGCAGCGTTCTCGTTCTCGACCATCTACATACAGTTCGTCAAGCTCATAACCGACTTACAGGTATTTTTTGTATTTGTT
>CAJUQF010000012.1:12441-36092 GCA_910588315.1 uncultured Christensenellaceae bacterium
CTATTGTTCTATTCAACCGTTGGCGCAGGAACTTCGCTCTTGCAAGACTTCGACACATGGAAGCAAGGAACTGCGGATTCATAAATGAATTGCCTATTACGTCGCTTACCTGCGGCAGTATGGGTAAAAAGAAAACGACGATGATCACCGACATGATACTGTCCCAAGAAGTAATGTTTAGACAAAAAGCGTTGGAGATAATGCAGAACGCCGACATGAAGTTTCCTATGTTTCCGTGGATATGCTTCGAGAAAGAGTTACAAGCCTGCTTTGAACACCATACAGCGTATAGCTTGGCTACGGTCAAGAAGTGGGTGCAGTTAAAACGGCAACGTTTTGAAAACCACGAAAATGCGGATTGGCAGTTATACGGCTACGATTACGAAAGATACGGATACTATTATAACGACGCGCTGAAAGTGAGCGAGTTATTCGACATACTCGAAACATACGGACAAGCGTACTTTATCTACATAATAGAAAGCAGTTTAATCGTATCTAACTATTCCGTAAGAACAGATAACGCAATGGCGGACAGCGGCAATCTTCCTATGTGGATGCTGGACTTCTTCACCGAACGCAACTGCGGCAGACACTCGCACATTCTCGATTTCGACATATTAAGGCTCGGAAAGAAACTCGTCGAGGAAAATCCAATGAACGGTTCGTTCGAGTTCGGGGTAATAGGCATAACCGAGATAGGCAAAGAGCGCGGCAATATGCTTGAGCTTAAAGAAGTCAAGCGCAACAATGACGAAGCCAATCAAAAGAATGATTTGTTTAACTCGTGGTTAAAGATGTGCCGACACTCTGCGACTGTGGATAACTTTCCGTTCATAAAGGTATTCACCGACGAGCAACGCCCGGAGTCTTGGGGCGCTGATGCAAGAGATCTCTGCGATATTGTCCGTATTGTAGACTGCAGCGATATGTGCTTGACGTATCCGCTTTACACAATAGAAGATATGCTCACCGAGTGGGCGTTCAATAGGTTTATGCGGCTGTATATGGGGTTTAGATACAACAGAGGCGACAACACGCTTTTGGTATATATCTTAAAGAACATAACAGCGTGGCTGTGGAAACGTAACGTTCGCATTATTAACAGATACGGTTATTGTACACTCAACGTCGAAACCGAGCGCGGAACGATGGACGGTAAAGCGGACAAAAAGAAATACTTCTTGATGAACGGAAAGATATACCGCAATAGGTTTTGCACGGACTGTTTCTCTGACTATTTCAATGATTTGGCAAGCAACACGAACGTCGGACTTAACGACTATATGGAGTACGCGACCGAAAAAGCGTCCGTTGAAGAACTCCAACAACAGAACAGCTATTTCATTAACGGACTGTACGGGGGTGAAACATGATCCCAGAATGCAAGATATATACCGACGGAACGAGCTATATAGCAATTCCGCATACAGAAGGTCGCAAAGGTCCGAGGCGTAAGCCTTTCGAGCCGCTAATTGACGTTGTTGATACAAATATTCAAACGGAAGTGTCCGAACAAGAAACGAATAACCCTGCGGAAACCGAACAAGAACAACTCAAATTAACAGTTAAAGAATTAGTTGATATTGGTTTAGTGGAAGAAACCGACGAGGATATAATAAAGCTATTCGAGCGGAACGATGGCGCGGAAAACACCGCGCCTGTTTCTGCATTCAAAGAAAAGCCCAAGCCGAAAGGACGGTTGATGACGAGGAAAGAGCTGTTTGAAGAATTGTACAAGGCGAACTTGGATAAACGACCGAGAGAACGTAAACAGTTAGTTCTTAATGGCATGCTCCCCTATTTTAAGAACGCCGACAATGCAAAGGCGTATGTGGATAAAGGCTTCGAACGTAAGCGGCATAACGTAATATCTCGCAAAGTAAGACTATCTCGGAAAATCTATCTCCACAAGCATTGGAATTATTTTGTCACGTTCACTTATTCGGATAAACTTCACGATGAAGAAACGTTCAAGAAACAGCTTAAATACACGCTATGGAACTTGACGAAACGAAAAGATTGGCAATACGCCGGCGTATGGGAAAGAGCGCCCGTAACGAACAGACTTCACTTTCACGGCATTTTCGATATACCCAACGGAACTATGCCCGGCGAATTGATTGAAGTCAACGATTGGGATAGCAAGAACAAACGCAGACAAACTACGATACAGAACACCTACTTTAACGAAAAGTTCGGGCGTTCGGATTTCGAGCTTATAACGAGCCAAGAAACATTGGGAAATTCGATGGCGTACATTTTGAAGTACATAGAAAAGACGGGCGAAAGAATCGTATGCAGTAAAGGACTGTCGGCATATTTCATATCCGACATAAGAGAGGACGATATTCTTTGTAACATGAGCGACGAGGACAAGCCTGCAAAGTTCCTACTGTTCGACGACTTTGCGTGCTGGGACGAAGGACTGTATATGGGACAAGTGTCCGACGCCGTAATAGCGCAGATGCGAAAGAGTAACTGAAACGATACGCGCGGGCAAGATAAGGGCGATCGCCCAAGCGGTTCAGCGGGCGACGCCCGTTTGCCCGCATCGTTTCTGCTCTTTCGTTCTGTCGTTTACGGCGTGCGCTTGTCTGCGCCGCGCAGCGGCGCACTTGTTCAAGACAAGCGCACGCCCCACAGTCAATCGGGATTGAATATATAATTAGCCGCACTTATATTTTAAAGTTGTTACGCACAGTAAATAATTGATTTTTGCGGTTTTATGTTCATTTTTATTTGTATTGAAAAGTTAAAATTATTCATAAATTTGAGAATATTAAAATAACAATGATATTAAAAATTCTATAAAATTCTATTGACAAAAGACGTTTAATATGATAAAATTAGATGGCATATAGGAGGTGTTTAATATGATTACATTTGATGATATCCCAGATGACATAACATCGAATCGTTTAGCAAAAAAGATTGTTAAAGAAATTATAGCTCCGTATAGTGGAAAAATTATGCCAGAAGAGGCAAAAGCCCTTATCCGGCGTATATTTACAGATGACAAATTTAGGGGGCGTATATATAGTCGCCCTTTAGAAGAGGGAGAGGAAATTTCAGAAGCGTGGAAAAAGTCATTTAGTCAAAATATCAGTCAAGAAAGAAGGTTAGCTATATTGCGAATTCTATCTGAATAAATTTAATATGGAGTGAAGGTTTTTGATGAGTAATGGTCGTGATCCGTTATTAGATTTAGCAAATAGTGGCGAGATGTCCAGTACTAATAACGAAAATGGCAAACTTAAAGAATGGGCCATTTGGGTTATTGGCTTTATTTTTGCTGTGCTTCCCTACATTGCTGTTAAAGTAGTGTGGTTGAATAGTCAAGATGGTAACGGTTTTTACCTATTTTTTGGTACGCCCGATTTGTTTTTAACATACATAGGGTTGTTGGTTTCGCCATGGTGTTTTTCAATGAGTAATATGAAAAAATACTATAACGTTTTTTTTATTTTATTTATTGGGCTTATAATTGTTAATTGTCTTATTTACGTAGCGCTTAACGTTGCTGGCATTATGTATTCAACATTTGCAGTAGTTTTTAATATTATTTTATTTTTGGCATCTCTGGCAGTTCCGATCATAGCGTTTGTAATAATTCACAAGCAGAATAAAGCACAAACGCAATGTAAATAAATATTATAAAGAGGTAAATTATGGATTCACTTTCAATCATTGTGCTAATCGCGGTTGTGGCTTTTGCACTCACTGTGTTTACAGTTTTAATAAGCATCAACTTTAGAGGCTTTTTTAAGCATAGACATATTAGAAGGATGTTCCCAAAAAATAGTAAGATACGAGATATGATATATAGTATCAAGCTTTGGGAACTATCCAATAAAGGATATGTTCCTACTAAGCAAGACGAACAAAATGAAGCAAAAGAATATGCTGATTTCATTGTTAGCCAGAATTACAGTGCTCTAAAAGATTTATTAAACAAGGAGTAATAATATGGATACACATGCATTAAGTGAAGTTAAAGCATTATACAGTTCCTATGATAGTTTAATAGAAGAGGTGGGGGCTGATATAATTGATAATCGTTTTGAGAAATTATTAGATTGTATGAATAAGTTTATTTGTAATAATAATTGGATTGAAATGTTATATGTAAATGAAAGATTATTATTGATAGCGCTGTTAGATTATTATATGGATGTAAAAAGGTTGAAATCTTTACATCAGCATATCAATGAAATTAATGAGTATAAGTCAAAAGCATACGAGGTTGCTTGGATATTAAGACGTAAGCCAATACAGATATTGCAATTTCCAATGACTAAAAATCAAGAAGCAGCACAAACATATGATGAGCAATTAGATTATGTTAATGAGCAATTCGTTTTTAGTTACATTATGTCATTTTTAGTTGGTGATATTGATTTGTTGAAAATACTAGCTGAAAGCGATACAAAAAATAATGTCAACGATACAGCATCCATAAAAGGTTTCGTAAATACGCTTTTATATTATTTAAAATTTAGAAATTGTGGGGCACAAGAGTTAGAGTTGATGTTGATGGCATTTGATGCTGGAAATGTTGTTGGTCGTTCAAGTAAAGATTCAGGGAATCACTAAAATCGTAGATGTAGCCCATTTTTATTTCAGCGAAAGCCACATCATATCAAATACACCACCCAAAAATATAATTGTTTGTAACTCTCTTTCATAGCGCAACTCCCATATCCGGAATATAGATCCTCGTGTTTACCCGAATGGCGTTATATCGTTTACCGTCAATTTCCTTGACATGTTCTTCGGGTCTGCCTTTGTCGCAGGCTCGAACAATTATTCTTTTGACATAGTTCGGCGTCGGGTCGAGATTGACGTCGAGAAACTTCTCGCTCGTCGTAGCGTCTATTATCTTAAAGCCCTTTTGTATAAGGAACGAACTTAACTGCCATAGCTTTTCGACGAAATCGAATGTGTCGAGAATGGCGCAAAAGCCCTCTTTCGGGTGGTAAACGGTTACACGGAATACTGTCTTGTTTGTCATAATGGTTATGCTCCTTTTTTGAGATTGAGTTTGTCGTGTACTATGAATGTTTCGAAGTACAGCGTCGAGTATTGGTAAATGAGTATGAGTACGTTGTTTTTGAGCGATACGAAAATCGGCTCGTAAGTTAGACCGTCTATGTTCAAAACTTGCTTTATGTAATCGGCGGCTTCTTTGGCTGAATTTACTTTTTCGGATTTGTATTTATTGGTAACGTACATATAGATCTCCTTATGCGGCTTTTTGTATTTTTCGTAGCTGTCTGTTTGCAAACGGCAGCCATTTGTTGTTTATGAACGAGTTTACTTCGGCGTCGGGGTTGCAGTTGTGATCGCCGTGACATTGCAGGACTTTCTTACTTGTCGGGGAATACTCGACCGTAACGAACGGCTTGTCCGGTTCGGCAATGCGACGCACAAAGAAAATAAGCGACTGTTCTCTTACGAATTTTTGATCGTAGCCCATTCGCCCGACGCAGTGAGAAAGAGTTTCACCCTCGCGCATAAGTTCGGCAGGACTCCGCGCTATGAATACGCAGTATCCGTCGTTCTCGCAGTTTTGTAATTTCATATACTTTTCGGCAACTTCGCGGAACTTCGTATACAATTCTTTGCGCTTTTGCTCATCGATTTCTGCTTGCTTTGTGTTTTTCTCGTCTATGCGTATGTCGTGCCAACGTATAAAGTCGTGCGGATAACGGTTTTTAGGAAGTGACATATTCAAGCCTAATTCGACGCAGGCTTTGAAGTAGTCTATGTAGTTTTCCATACTCGTCTTTTGTTTCAGTATGTACTCGCACAGTTCGGTGAAGTTCCCGTTGAATAATCGCTTGAAGTCTTTGTACTGTCCCGACCGATTGGCTATAAATATTTTCTCTCGGCTTTGCTCGAACTCTATCGTTGTGCCTTTCTTGTACGCTCGCATAATAGCAGTGATATAGTAATGGCTTTTTATCTCTTGTCTGTTTTTGTAAAGCCATTTACGGAATGCTTTGTCCTTGCTCGTGCGTTTGAGGATGAGCTTGCTTGTAGCCAAACCCCGTAAGCCCGCTTTCATGAGATATTCCATCTGCGGATAGTGTTCATACAGCCGCAGATACTTGAATATCTTACACTCGTTGACGAGCCATTTATCCACCATGCTGTACTTGTATTCGGGCATCTTGAGAACGAAATCGACGTTTAGTATAGGGGCATACGGATCTAAATAGCGGTCGTACTGCCAGCCCCATTCACCGTCCTCGTACCAGCGTTGGTATTTGGATAGACCCTCGGCGTACCAACCGACGGACCAGCCGCCCATCATTGTCTGACGAAGATCTTTTACGAAACACTTGTCCGAATGTATGCCGTGAACAGCGACCTGCTTACAGTACCATTTCTTGTAGTAGTTCTTGACCGCGACCGTCACTTTTACAAGCTCGCCGCAGTTCTTTGTCATGTACGCATAGAATCGGACAAATCCGTTCTGCGCCGGATAGACTTTCTTGTCGTGAGCCATAATCTTTTTGAGCATATATTTCGGTATGCGTCTAATGCTTGTAATTTTCATGCGAGTACATCTCCCAATATTTCTTGAAGTCTTTTGCGTACAGCAGGCTCGAATACAATGTCGTCCTTTGAAAGAACGTATTTCGTTTCGGTTTTCTGTTCGGGCGTCATAACCGTTTTAGGAACTACGTCAGGCTCTTGTATATCTCCGTCGAACTCACGCATTTCCGCCACGGTCAGATCGTCATAGTTATCGTCAATATCTCCGTCGAGATAATCCTCTATGCCGAAAGTATCCAGCTTTTGAACGTCGTCACCGTCGATTACTATTGCCGAACGTGACTTACGGAGTTTGTTTAAGTAAATGTCTTTGGCGTGATGCGGAAAGCCACACATAGGTATTCGCTCGGTGTCGGATATGCGTTTTCCCGTAAGCATAAGACCGAGATCGTTCGCAGCGAGCGTTGCCTTCTCGCCGAACACTTCGTAAAAATCCCCGACGCGCATAACAATTATACGGTCGGGGTATCTGCGTTGGTATTCGTTGTATTTTGCCAAAAAGTCTGGTTCGGGCGGTTTCGGTTCGACATTATGCTTTTCGTTTATAGCCGCTTGCAACGAATCCGCTATTTGGTCTATGGTCGGCTCGGTTTCCGCCTTGACTTCCTTTACGTCCGTTATTACCGGTTCACTTTGGACTGTTTCGGCAGGTTTTTGTTCTTGCTTTTCCGAAGCGGCAATCATATCGAAAAGAGTGGGTTCTTTCGGTTTAAGCGGCGTTACGGGCTTCGTTATTGTCGGCTGTGTTTGTGTTGTTTTCTTGACCGGTGCAGGCGATTTGTATTCCGTGCCGTCTAGGTTATACAGCTTGCCGACGATACTGTCTTCCTCGAAGTAGTGCATAGCCCAACCGTAAATAACGTCTTCGCCCAAGCACGCCGATGTAGTACCTTTCTCGGCTTGCTTTTTCGCTTCTTCACACGCAAACTTCATAAATCCGTCCATATCTTTCTTGTTTATAAGCTGTTTACCGTCTTTCTCGAACGGCGTGCCGTTGTTTATCTTGCCGGCAAGTATATCCGACGCGTTGTTTTCGAGATAGGCTTTAATGAGTTGCTGTCCTTTTCCGTTTGCTGTAAGGTTAAGTGTGTTCATTCGGTTATCCTCCCGTATACGTCGTCGGCATAGTAGCAACAGTTAAACCCGTTGAATATAGCCGTGCATTTAACGCCTTTGTACTCGGCTATGTAATACTTGCCGCGATTAGTATCTTGTCGTTCTTCGAGAATGGTTATCTCGTCCATTGTGTCGCTCTGCATTTTGCCAACGTTAAGCGACTGTACAAACGCCTGTGTTTTGAATGGTGTCATTTTGAATTTCTCCTTTAATCGTTTTCGCAGAATACCGCAGTCGAGTGATTGAGTGCGAGATAGTAGTGACCGTTACCGCAATTCCGGTATTCCTCGCTGTACCACGCTTTTGCAAGTTCGGGGTTGTAGTTAAAACTGATGTCGTATTTCAAATGTAACCTCGGCACGACATACTTCCGTTTCTCGGCGATAGCTTTCCGTATATTCTCTTTCTCACTCGCGTTCCAAAACCCGAAATACATGGTTTTCAGTTCGCAACGGGATAACTCCCATATATACTCGGTGTTTATGTACTCGTTTCCGTCGTCGCGCTTACCGAGCATAAACGGGTAATGAGCTTTACAGTATTCGATCGCTTTGTCTTTGTCGTTCCAATATAAATCATATATCTTGTTCTTCTCATCGAGCGAAACGTATTTGTAAAGGTTATCCCAAACTTCGGCAAGCTCACTCCAAAGCCCGCTTTCGCGGCAGAGCTTAACTGCGCGTTTGAGCCGACGCTTCCACGCTTTTTCTTCGTCGCCGTTGGGTTTCGGTTCGTACCGCGCAAGAAACTCATCTTCGGTAAATCTCCACCCGTAACGCCTTTTGTTCCGAGCATAGACGAATATACTTGTCTTGTTATCGTTTTCGAAAGCGCAACGGACGGTATTGCCGCTCTGAGTGTTTACCGCTTTGAAATATTTGCTTTGTTCTTTTTTGAGTTGTTCGAGTATGTCGTTCATAGCCCTATCTCCGTATAGAATTTTTCGAGCAGTTTATGCGTGCTCATCTTTCGAGCTTTTTTGTAGTGCTCGGCTATATAGTCGCAAAGCTCGCCGAGTGGGGTACGGTTAATGTCCGACAGGTAGCACTCGTGAACTTTCGCTGTGTATTCGAGTAGACCGTTTATGCCGAATTTCTTGTCTATATCGTTATAAATTCCCGTATGAAAAATATACGCCTCCGAGCCGTACTCGAAAGCGTATACATTCCCGTTATACGTTACCTGTATTTTGATGTTGTCCATTACTTTACACACTCCTTTGAAAGTATTATTGTAGAGTAGAAGTTCCCGTCGTCGCGCTTACTGACCGACCAATACATAAATTCTTTGCCAAGTTTGTAATCGAGTTCGTAGTTTTTGTCGTCGAATGTATTTTCATCGAACGCATTTGCAACCCAACTGTAATTCGGATTCTTTTCGTTCTTGATTATCTCATTGAAACGCTTTACCGCGTCGTCGTAGTTTTCGAACAGCTCAACTTCGCTGCCTTCATCGTCGTCGGTGGACCATACGAATTTAACCATAAAGGCGTTCTCATTCTTGTTTTCCAATTCGCTTATGTAATTAAGCGAGCCTTCTATGGCGCTGAGCAAATCGCAAGTGACGGTTATATTATCTCCGTCGTTCAAGCTGTTGAGATAGGCTTTCAAATCGTCTACATATTTTCTGTTGCTATCCATTACGCATACCTCCTTATACCGCCGCCGAACGACTTGACTGCAACACTTCCGAACTCGCTGCAATTATCGTCGCTCTTGTTCCACACATACGCGAAAACATAGTGATCGGATTTACCGTTGCTATACACAAGCTCGTCCCATTCGTCGGGGTTCTTGGGAACTATAAGGAAGCTGTACATCTCGCCGAAGTCGGCATAATCGTGCGTAATGGCGTACACCTTTAATCCGTATTCTTTTTCGAGTGTCTGCATTTTCTTATACAGTTCGGATTCTTGGTCTACCCAAAATCCGGCGAATTGTTCAAAGAAGCACACCTTGTCCTCTTTGTCGAACCCGTCTATGTAGGGCTTGTAGATGTCGAGCTGTTTCATCAGCTCGATCGCTTTGGTCTTTTGTGTTTTTGTCATGATTTTATCTCCTTTTAGATTTTTTAGTTTCTTGGTTGTAAAGCGTTATTGCTTTACGTTTTGTATAGCCGAAATACTGTCTTTCGCCTATAACGCCGGTTATGGCATACGCGCCTTGAAAGGTAATGCGAATAGCTGTTATATATCTCATAGTCAGCTCCTTATATGTAGTCTTGCAATGACTTGAAGTTCAGCCCGATGTTCCGTAACGTTTCCTCGAACCCGAACCATGCGAGTAAGTTTTGGTTGTACTGTTCTATTGCAAGCGGATCTTCGTCGTCCCAATTCTTGCCGAATAGGTCTTTCATAGAGTAGATACCCGTACCGTCCATAGCGTCTTTCAGTAGCTCGTTTATCTCGTCACGGTATTTCCTGTAAAACTTTACTGTGTCCGAGTACCATATAAGTTCACTGACAACGCCGGACTGACAGCCGTTATACAGAACGTCTTTGAATATATTGGTTTTGTCCGAGTAGTCAGACCAACGCTCGACTACCCAAGAACAAACATGACGGAATAGCTTGTTGTCGCTATCCCGTCGTAAGTTCTTTACGTTATTTACCGTCAGCTTCATTTGCAGCCTCTCTTATTACTTCGAACGCCTCGTCAATATAGCCGCGTATGTTCTTTTCTGCGTTTTCGGCACATTCCTTGCTGTCGTAATACTTTTCGGCTATATGCTGACGGTATTTGTTGAAGTGAGACAACCCCCAAGTAAATTTGTCTAACGCTCGCTCTAATAATCGAGATTGACTGCTGTTGGTAATGTTAATAACAGCTTTGGCTATATCTGTTTTGAGTTTGTCGAATAATCCGTCGAGAACTTTTACAACTCCCGAATAGTCCGTAGCGAGAAACTCTGCTTTACGCTTTTTGTTCTTGTATGCACACACACGACGGTTTAATTCCGAACGAAACTCGCAGGTGAGATAACCGCTCTTGTCTATGACTTCGCTCAAGGTTTGAAGGTATTTGTATTGAACGACCCATTCAAACGGTTGCTCGTTCTTATGCAGTCCTTTAATATGTACACGCCTGTAATATGAATTGCCTTTTCCGTCGTTGTACATTTCATACGAACCCGGAATGTATTTGTATCTTGCCGTGGTGTCGTTTCTGTTAAGAATCGGCTCGCAAAGATATTCTTTCTTTTGAGCTACAATGAAGTAGTATGCTATCCGTTTTTTGCGATCCTCCTCGAAATCCGCTTTATTATAGAATCTGTCTATGTCGTAGCTGTATCCGCGCGGTGCGTCCACGTCGAATTTACCGTCGAGATTTACCGCGTGCTGTTTGTCTATTTTGTCGCCGTAATCATAGGGACGGATTAGCAACACTATCTCGTAATCGTCGGGAGAAAAGTCGGCTATCTCGTTCGACAGGCAAGACTTTATGCTGTTTGCTGTGAACTTACCGTCTTGCTTTATTATTACGAACGGTTTTTGAAAGTCGAAGAAAAAGCAGTTGTGCAGATACGCAAGAGCTTTATTGTTGTCCTGTTTGAGTGTTTTGATGTTTTCCATATTATTTACTCCTATTAGTATTTTTGGGATTGTTTTCGCAAGTCGTAATGTCGCACCGACCGCAGTTGCCGTCACAAACGCTCGCTCTGTCGCAGCAGTCGAGATATTTACACTCGCTACAAGTTTTCTTACTGTGTTTTTCGCAATTTTGCATTTTACACCGCCTCGTCCGTTTCGTTGGGGTTGGTAAAGTCTGTATCCGGCACATCGCCGTAAACCAGATACCACGCGCTATCGTAGTCATAGCCTTCGGATACCATTTCGTCTATAACTTCGAGTTTTGTCATTGTCGGCATCTTCGAATACCTCCGTTTCGTTGTTCGATCATTACACTGTCGAATTTACCGTCCAAGCTGTATTTACGGTCAATCACATACGCATTGACTATATTGTTCTTTCCGTCGGTAGCTATAAGGTCGTTATAGCTATCTCTGTTATGTGGAATATATAAATAGCTGTAAACATCTTTACTGTTTATAATGTCGTGAGTTATTGCATAAACAAATATCTTGTATTTGCTTTCAAGAAACATTTTCGTCGCTTCTTGCTTGGGGTAATTCGTAACTCCAAACGTGCCGAAATCTTCAAATACGCATACCGAGTTATTTTTAAGCAGTTTGTTTATGTAACGCTCTTTAACGCCGAGCTTTAACATAACTTCTGCGGCTAATTCTTTTTGTCTTATTGTTCTTTCCATAGCCTTAATCCTCGATTTTATAGAAGTCGTCGATATATACTTTCTTTTCGTAGAACCGACCGAACTCGAAGTAATATCTTCCGTCTTTGTCTTTCATAAGCTCGTATGTATCTTGTGTTATCTTTCCGTTGTCGGTGATCGCTACCGTAACGGTTTCGAACCAGAAGTCGATATCTACGATATTAAAAGTAATATCGTAATCTATATCGCTCATTTCGAACTCCGAGAACAACAACGATTCTCTTAAATTATTTTCACTTTGCACTTGGTTTTTCATTTTTTGGATTCCTCCGTTTTTTATTTTTGCCGTTACCGGCAGGGGCGAACAAGCACTGTCCGATAGTTGCGAGAGGAAATCCAAGTAAAGCTGCGGCTGTCAATGATCTATATGGTTTCACTGCGAAACAAATTGTTGCTTGATTGTTATGCTAATATTTATGGTTTCAGTAACAATTTGCTTTCGTGGATTACTGTTGTTATAACTCATTGACAACCGCAAGGACTGTGCTAAACCGACACTGCGGTAACGGCAATAAAAAACGGAACGGCACAAGCCATATGCTTTTGACAAGCTCATTTTTTGCATAATAAAATAAGTGCTATATTAGCCCTCAAACAAAACAATACCCAAAACGCCCATTCTACCGACCGAGATGATAAAGTCCTATAAACGCAAAAAGACAGCCCTTAATGGACTGTCTTTTTTTATTTGCGTTTCCACATATATCCGCCGGCGTGCTTATTGATTCCTTTCAAAACTGCTCTAATACACCAATCGCTTATGCCGACCGTTTTAGACGCCATTCCGATTGACGGATATTCCGCAATAATTTCACCGTTATCGTTAAGCTGCAATACTGCACTTGCAGCTTTATATGCGTCACCGTATTCTTGGCTTTTTGAACTAACTATAATACAGGCAAAACCGCAAACAAGAAAATACTTAACGCCTTGAAAAAGAAAAACGTCCGCATTAGACCTCGTGGGTTCTAACGTGGACGCATCTGGCGGAGAAGGCGGGATTTGAACCCGCGCTCCGTATCACCGAACTACTCCCTTAGCAGGGGAGCCCCTTGAGCCACTTGGGTACTTCTCCATTCGTTTATTCATTATAATAGAATCATGGTATTTTGTCAAGCGTTTTCCTTATATTTGATCGGGCGTCTGGATTTTGCGATTGATTTGTAACATCATCTGTGCTTTTTGCATACACCGATAATGTAACGCACCGAGTCTCACACATCGCTTACATAATACTCGGGAGGTGTTATATGTTTTTCTTTTCCAATTCATGCTGCTGCCGTCATAACGAATGCACTCGCTGTCACGTCGAAACGCAGGATCGCTGCGAATGCAACAAACCCCGCGAATGCTGCCGTTGCGAATGCAGACCCGTTCGCAACAACTGCTGCTGCGACCATGACCGCGGCAGAAACAACTGCTGCTGCGATCGCAAACCGGTAAAAAACAACTGCTGCTGTTGCCATCAACGTCCCGGCGGTATAATGCCGCTCGATGGAGACTACGACACAAACGGCTATTGATTTTTCGTATTTGCCGTAATGTTTATCTCCTAATCCCCTTTTCCAAGCCGACGCCTTACGGCGCCGGCTTTTTCGTGCGATCGTCGTACGGCAATTTATTTTTCACATCGCACTCAATAAATTGACATTTATACCGTACGGTGATAAAATGTACATGACAAAACTCACGGAGAAACTCTCATGGAAAGAACATATATCAAAGACCTTGCCGAAGGCGAATGCCTTATCAAAGGCTATGTCGAGACAATTCGCGACAAGAAAATAATGTTTATCGTCATTCGCGACGTGACCGGCTTTGTTCAGGTCACTATCGAAAAGGACAACCCCACATACGAAACGGCGAAAAAACTTACGCCGCACAGCTTTGTCGCAATAACCGGTAAGTGCGTATATTCCGAATACGTTCGCAACGGCGGCAAAGAGATATATCCCACCACCATAGACATAATGAGCATCGCCGACCTTATCCCGCTTAACGCCGAGTCCGGTCCCGATCTTCGCATGGACTATCGCTGGATCGATCTGCGCGACGAGAAAAAGGTATTTATGTTCCGCATCCAGACCGCATTCGAGCGGCTCGCCGTCGAGTTCTTCAACAAAAACGGATTCATCGAGATCCACACGCCCAAAATTACGGCGCTGTCGAGCGAAGGCGGCAGCGAGGTTTTCGAGCTTAAAAACTACTTCGGGCAAAAAGCTTATCTGACTCAAAGTCCGCAGCTTTACAAACAGATGTCGATGATGGCTGGCTTCGATAAGACGTTCGAAATCGGCGAATATTTCCGCGCCAATCCCAGCTTTACGTCCCGTCACGACACAGAGTTCACCGGCATTGACGTCGAAGTGTCGTTTATCGAGTCGCACCATGACATTATGGATATCGAAGAAAAGCTGCTCGCATACGTCATCAACGGCGTTAAAGCCGAATTCAACGACGAATACAATAAATATTTCGGACGCGATATAATTTCGCTCGACTATAAGATCCCGCGCATTACTCTTGCCGACGCTTACAAGATCCTCAAAGACGAAATGAACTACGAAGTCCCGCGCGCGCTCAAAGGCGATCTCGATCCCGACGGCGAAAAACTTATCTGCAAATACGTCAAAGAAAAGTACGGCAGCGATTTCGTATTCATAATCGACTTCCCCGCCAAGGCACGCGCGTTCTATTCCATGAAAAAGGACGACGATCCCACGCTCACCAAGACTTACGACCTGCTATTTAAAGGCATCGAGATCACGAGCGGCGCGCAACGCGAACACCGCTACGAAAACCTGCGTCAAAACATAATCGAAAACGGCATCGCACCCGAGACCATGAGCGAATATCTCGACTTCTTCCGCTACGGCGCCCCGACGCACGGCGGATTCGGACTCGGGATCACGCGCACGCTCGTCAAGCTGTTCGACCTTCCGAGCGTCAAAGACGTAACGTTCCTGTTCCGCGGTCCGAGCCGGCTCAAACCGTAAAATTTATTTCCGAGCTTTCTTGATATTTAAATCGATATAATTCGTATACGAAACTCGTCGCCTTTACCGGCGACGAGTTTTATTGAGTAAACGTCTTGACAGGAACGAAAAACTCTTTGACATTTATGATTTCGATGATATAATATAATCATGGAACAGCAAACGTTATTCGAAGACAATACTACGCAGCCGCTTGCGGCAAGGTTACGTCCGCAGACTCTCGACGAATTCTACGGGCAAAAACACTTGCTAGGCGACGGCAAGGTTTTACGTCGGCTCATAGAAAACGACAAAATAAGTTCGATGATATTCTGGGGTCCGCCGGGCGTCGGCAAGACTACGCTTGCGCGCATAATCGCGCATAGGACCAAAGCGAACTTTATCGATTTTTCGGCGGTCACCAGCGGAATAAAAGAAATCAAACAAGTTATGGAACAGGCGGAAAAGAACCGTCGGTTCGGCGAGAAAACCATACTTTTCGTAGACGAGATCCACCGCTTCAACAAGGCGCAACAGGACGCGTTCTTGCCGTTCGTGGAGAAAGGCAGTATAATACTTATAGGCGCGACGACCGAAAACCCGTCGTTCGAAGTCAACGGCGCTTTGCTTTCGCGGTGTAAAGTATTCGTTTTGCAAGCGCTCAAAACGGACGATCTTGCCGACCTTCTCGAGCGTGCCGTTTCGGACCCGCGCGGGTTCGGCGACATGAACGTAGAGATCTCGCGCGAAAATCTGGAAACGATAGCGACGTTTGCCAACGGCGACGCAAGGAACGCGCTTACCACGCTCGAGATGGCGGTACTTAACGGCGTTATCGACGGCGACAAAGTGACGGTCACTCAAGAGACCATCGAACAATGCACGTCAAAAAAATCTTTGCTGTACGATAAAAACGGCGAAGAACATTACAATCTTATCTCCGCACTGCATAAATCCATGCGCAATTCAGATCCCGACGCCGCCGTGTATTGGCTGGCGCGTATGCTCGAAGCGGGCGAAGATCCGCTGTACGTCGCGCGGCGCGTGACGCGTTTTGCCAGCGAGGACATAGGTCTTGCCGATCCGCGCGCGCTCGAGATAGCGGTCGCCGCGTACCACGCCTGCCACTTTATAGGCATGCCAGAATGTTCGGTACATCTGACGCAGGCGGTCGTTTACATGTCGGTCGCGCCGAAATCCAACGCATTGTACGTCGCGTACAATCTCGCAAAACGCGATGCGGAGACAATGCTTGCCGAACCCGTTCCGCTCGTCATACGCAACGCGCCGACAAAACTCATGAAAGAATTGGATTACGGCAAAGGTTACAAGTATGCGCACGATTATGCGGACAAACTTTCTACAATGCAGTGTCTGCCCGACTCGCTCGTCGGCAAAGAGTATTACATGCCCACCGAACAGGGTTTGGAGACAAAGTTTAAAACCAGACTCAACGACATAAAAGAATGGAAAAAGAACCACTCCGATTGACGCACCATTCGGAAATATTTATAGGAAACTGTCATGGAACTTGCAGACGAAATTTTCAAAAGAAAAGCATACGACGAAAAAGCGCTTATCGCCTACGGTTTTAGTCAAAACGGCGGTCGATTTACCTACTCCGCACCCATAGCCGACGGACGGTTTGAACTTATTATAAACATTCACGGCTCCGAAATCAAAACGGACGTAATGGAGCTTGCGCTTAACGAACCGTTCGTGCTTTATCATATAGACAACGCGAGCGGCGCGTTTGTAGGTCAAATTCGTGCCGAAGCGGAAAAAATATTACTCGACGTGGCAGACAAGTGCTTTTACGCGGATATATTCAAAAGCCGCCAAGCGAAAATGATAATCGATTACGTGCAGTCGCGTTATCGGGATAAAATAGAATTTTTGTGGGAAAAGTTTCCCGACAACGCCGTTTTCCGCAGACGGGACAATCAAAAATGGTACGGCGCGCTTCTTACCGTGGAACGTGTAAAATTGGGACTCGAAGGCGACGGACGTATCGAAATCGTCGATCTGCGCGAATCACCGGAAAATATCGATTCGATAGTGAACGGCAAAACTTATTTGCCCGGTTACCACATGAATAAGAAACATTGGTTTTCTATTTGTCTCGACAGCGGCGTCTCCGATGAGGAGATCATGGCGTGTATCGATAAAAGTTATATTATCGCTAGGCAAAAATAGATATTCGCATTTTTACGGCAATGACAAATCGGACATACTCCCGTCTTACTTCGGAGTATGCCCGATTTATATTGCGATATATCTGATCGCTCGTTTAGCGGTCACAACCCGAGCCGCACGGTTTTTGTGGCGATCTTATCGCGGAACGTTTTATCGTGTTCGACAAAGATCATTGTAGGCTTAAATTCGAGCAGAAGGTTTTCTATCTGTATTCGCGAGTATATATCTATAAAATTAAGCGGTTCGTCCCACACATACAGATGCGCGCTTTGACATAAACTCATTGCGATAAGCGTCTTTTTCTTTTGACCCTGCGACAGCATCGACACGTCGCCGTCGAACTCTCTGCGCTCGAAACCGAGCTTGCGCAATACCGTAAAAAATAAACTCCCGTCGATACCGCTTTCCGTAGCCATGTCCGCAAGCCGACCGGTTATATCGTCGGCGCTTTGCGGCACATACGAAACGATCAATCCCGACGCCGAGACGAACTTTCCGGTGCAGCTCATTCCTTTACCTATTATCGTCTTTAAAATACTGCTCTTACCGCTGCCGTTTTTGCCGTCCAGCGCTATACGGTCGCCGCGCAATATCTCAAAGTTTACTGGCGAAAATATCTTGCGATCGCCGTAAATTATTTGAAAATCCGTAAACGACACGAGCCGTTCGGCACGGAATGCGAGCGGACCGAGTTTAAGCCGCTCGCTCGTCTCGATATTTTTTAAAAGCGCGGATTTTTGTTCGATCGCTCTCTGCATGTGCGATTCGACGGTCTTGGCGCGTTTCATGAGTTTCGCCGCTTTATGCCCGACAAATCCTTTATCCGGACGCAATCCCGCGCTCGTGCGTTCATTCTTCGACCTTTCGGTCTTGTTCGCCCAATCTGACGTGCGTCTCGACGATTCTTCGAGTCGCGAAATATCCTTTTTCAGTCGCTCGTTTTCGGCAAGCTCGAACTCCTGCCGCTGTTCGAACTCGGTGTACCACGACGAAAAGTTACCGCTCCGCACCTCTATATCCGTCCTGTTTATAGAAAGTATGTGATCTACGCACCCGTCCAAGAACGCCCTGTCGTGCGAAACGAGTATAAACCCTTTTTTACCGCGCAAATACTCGGCGACGATACCGCGCGCCTCGGCGTCCAAACAATCGGTCGGTTCGTCGATAAGCAAAAAATTCCCGTCGCATAAAAACAGCCCGGCAAGCATGAGCTTTGTTCGCTCGCCGTAAGATAAACACGAAAACGATCTGTACAGCACGTCCGCGGGCATATCGAGATACGACAGCTCGCGAATGATCTGCCAATCTTCCGCTTCCGGACAGATCTCGCAAACGATCTCGTACGCAAGCCTGTCTTTATCTCTTACGGTAAACGGGAAATAGGTAAATTTAACGTTAGACGTAATTTTACCTTTATACTCGTACTTGCCCATAAGCAGGTTGAAAAACGTTGTCTTTCCCCTGCCGTTTCTTCCCACGAAACCGAGTTTCCAATCGGTATCTATCCTGAAACTTACATTGTCGAAAACGGGCGCATAGCGTCCTTCATACGCAAAAGTAAGATTTTGCACGTCTATCAATGACATATTTATTTTCTCCGTAATATTATGGTACAAGAAATCATATGCCGATATTTCGTTTCGACCAAAATAAATCTCAATAACACATTAAAAATTTATTTTGATTTCTTGTGCTTTTTGGCTATGCTTTACAGAGAAAATATCTTCATTTCGCACCTTTCGGAATTTATTATAATAATTATAGCAGACTCGAATACGTTTTGCAAGCGAATTATATCCGCTATCCGCGATAAATTCCCGCCGATAAATCAACCGCCGAGCGTGACGTCCTGATGCGAATACCATTCGAGCGCATCGTCAAGCTGTGTTTCTTCGAAATCCGGCCACAATTCGTCTACGATATAAATATCCGAATATACCGTTTGGATGGGCAAAAACCCGGACAGCCTGCGCATGCCGCCCCAGCGGATAACCATATCTATACGCGGGATCGCCCGCGACCGCCATTCGTTTTTAATGTCCCATTCCCAGCCGTAATTTATTAAAATATTAACGCGCATTTCTTTTGCCGACAACGGCTTGCGCTCGGTATACGGCAGTAATTCTTTCGGAAAACTCACGGAGTCGGTATTACCAACAACACATACCGAAACGCCTTCGTTTTCTATAAGCTTGACGGCTTCGCAGCATGCCGATTTAAACGCCGCGACCTGCGTCGACGGACGCTTGCAATTATCGACCGTAAATCCGTAAAACGTCAGTTCGTTCACGCCGCGATCTTTTGCCGCACGCAAAAGTTTTATACCGGGAATCAACCCGTGTTCGTAACCGTCGGCTTTGTCCAACCCGTTGCGCGTCGCCCAGCGCCTGTTCCCGTCGGGAATGATCCCCAAATGCGTAGGAGTGCGATACATCGTTCACCTTCCGAATAAATAATATCGATATAATTATTTGTAAATACGGAAAATATATGTAAATGCAAATTCCCACCGACCGACGGCACGGCTGTAAATCATGAGTTTACGGATTTATAATATCGTTTTTATCGCCTGAATTAAGTTCCGCCTCGCGTTTTTTAAACACTTTGGGAAAACTTGTAAATAAAACCGCGGCTGTTATTATTCCGGCAACCAGATCGGCTATTCCCTCCGACATATACACGCCTTTAAATCCGAGAAAATGCGTTAACGCAAAGCAAAGCGGTATAAGTATAATCACTTTGCGCAACACGGCGAGAAATAACGCAGAGCCGGCTCTGCCCAATGCCACGTTTATATTTTGCAAAGTCATTTGCACAAAGAACATTATCGAACCCATCAAAAAGAGCGGCGAATACCGTTTTACTATTTGCAGGACGTTTTTGCTCGCGGAAAACAAATACGCATAAACTTGCGGAAACGCCATGGATATCGACCACATGATCGCCGCAAACACGAACGCTATCACGGTAACGCATTTAACGCCCTGTTTCAATCGATCCGCATTGCCCTTACCGTAATTGTAACCGATAAATGGCTGCATTCCGTACCCGAGTCCGTTTAACGGCAACGAGATGAGCTGCAATGCGCTTAACATTATGGTAAGCGCCGCCGTATAGTCCTTATCTCCGCCGGTGGAAATTTTGAGATTTATGTTGAACACGATCTGTATTGCACATTCGGTCAACAGCATTACAAACGGCGATAACCCCAAAGTAATAACGGACAATATTCTTTTCGCGTTCGGCCGCATTGCTTTGAAACGCAAGCGGAACGCGCTTTTTTTGGTAAAGAAAAATACGAGGATCCACACGAATGACAGAAATTGCGAGACGACGGTCGCAAGACTAGCGCCCTTTACGCCCATATCCAGCGCGAAAATAAAAAGCGGATCCAACGCTATATTCGCCAATGCGCCTATCAGCACCGAGAACATCGCCGTAAGCGAATAGCCCTGCGCGGTTATAAACGGATTCAAGCCCTGTGCCAAAAGTACGAAAATCGTCCCCGCCGAATAAATTTTCAAATACGAATCGGCAAAATCCACCGCGCTTGCCGGACAGCCGAAAAGCACGACGATCTGTTTCGACGCGAAAAACGTAATTACGCTTATAACCAAACCTATTATTAACAGTAACACAAATGCGGTATTGAAAATTTTATCGGCTTCGTCACAATCCCCTTCCCCGAGTTTCATGCTTGCCCGCGGCGCGCCGCCGAGTCCGATCAGATTAGAAAAAGCCTGTATGATAAGCGTGATCGGCAGCACGATACCGAGCGCCGCCAACGCATCCATGCCGACATCGGCGATTTTCGCAACATACATCCTGTCGACGATATTATACAAAAATGTGATCAACTGCGCTATAACGGCAGGGATCGTCAGTTTGAATACCAAAGGCAGTATTTTTTCTTTTTCCAATCGTTCGGTAGATTGCATATTACATTTATGTTTTTATTTATGCGCGGATAAATTTCAATAAACCGGTTATGAACTGTATTGTATCACAGTTTGCTTGAAAAATCAATAATAAGACAGCGTCGCCATCCGATAATATATTCGAATACTCCGATTAAAAAGATTTCGTCAAATCCGTTTGACACGCAATGGTTATAGAATAGACATCTCCTCGAATCATTACAATAAATTTAAATATGTTTCCGAAAGCACACAACGATCTCAATACCGAATATATTTCCGTTCCTTATATTTTTTAATAATTTTTATACGGTATTACGTTAAAAATTTATTGTACTTATCTTACAAACCGTCAACTCAAACTACTAACACTTTATATCCGGAATGATATAGAAATTTCATCGTAAAATCTTGATCTTATATTAATAAATAACCATTAAAAACGAAACAAAATAAATTTATTATCACGGTTTATAAGGCGCTAAATTAAATTATGAAACACTATGTTTTACGGAGCAAAAAGTAAAACCATACGATTTTGCTTGACATAAATTCCATATCGTGATAAAATTACATTGCGCTGTGAGTGGTATAAATGCCGCGCGCAGTGGCGATGGGTTTTAACCGAACCCGACGGGCAATTAACTCAGCGGGAGAGTGCCACCTTCACATGGTGGAAGTCGAGGGTTCGAACCCCCCATTGCCCACCACAAGGGAGTTGCTCGCCAACACCCGCAAATTCGGGGATATAGCTCAGCTGGTAGAGCGATGCGTTCGCAACGCATAGGTCATGGGTTCGAGTCCCACTATCTCCACCATAACAGGGGTATACGCACACCCCGCCGAAAGAGAAATCGCGTTTGCGGTTTCTTTTTCTTTTGCTCTGTTTTCCTCGTTTGCTCCGTCGTCCGTGCCGTCGGGGTAATCGGGGAAAATCAAATTCAAAATCAATTCTTCTTTCTGCCCGCTTTTCAAGTGGAATAGCACTTTCATTTTGTCGTCGTATAGCACCACTCTGTAAATAAATGTGTCGATTAGGTCTTTGCGGTTTTTCGTCTTGGTGTAGTCAAGCGTGCGGAAATGCAACAACCATTTGCGTATGTCGGAATAGGTGTAGTTTATTTGCATTGCCTTTTCTGCGGCTATGGTGTCGTTGAGTTCCTTGTTCTCGTTCTCTAACTTTTCGATTTGCGACAAAATACTGTCGGTTGCTTTGCCTAACATTAACGCTTGCATTAAGTTGTTTATTGCCTTTTGGTTATCGGTAACAAGGCTTTCAAGCCGCTTTATCTCGCTTTCGTTGCGCTCCGACTGTATCAGTAAATATGTTTCTGCGGCTACGGTGTCAATAAATTCGTCCGTCAAAACGCCGTACTTGTTTTTTTTCGTTCCGTCGCCTACAATGGCGGCAATAACTTCGTCCTCGATAAACTGTTTGCGTACTGTTCGTTTGTCGCATACGCCTTTGGTCGCGCCTACACACTTATAGTAGTTGTGTATCTTGCCGCTTTTGCTCGTTGAGCTTATACCCGTCAATTTATTGCCGCAATGCCCGCAAATCAACTTTTCCGACAACAAATATTCGACTTTGGCTTTTCCTCTTGACGGAGCGGCGGCATACTTTTCAAGCACCTTTTGCACCTCGTCAAAAAGTGGCTCGTCAATGATTTGCGGAATACCGCCGTCAATTTCGTTGCCTTGATAAATGTACTTACCTAAATATCTGCGGTTGCTGAAAAGACTGTGAAAACTGTTTTTGTTCCACTCTGCGCCCCGTGCCGTTTTAATTCCGCGCTCGTTCAGATAGCGGGCAATTTGTGCATAATTGTAGCCGCTTGCAAGCATTTGAAACATTGTTTTGACTATGGGCGCGGTGTCCTCATTGACGATAAAACGCTTTTCCTCGTCCACCTTATAACCGAGCGGAACAGTACCGCCGAAATATTTGCATTTGGACGCCGATATTGAAATACCGCGCTTTATCTTCTGCGACAGTTCGGCGGAATAGTATTCCGCCATACTTTCGAGTACGCCCTCAATGAGTATGCCGCTTGCGTCGTCCGTGATATTTTCCCGTGCGGAAAGTACGCGAACGCCGTTCTTTTTCAGTTTTGCCTTGTAGGTTGCGCTGTCGTACCTATTACGGGCAAAACGGTCTAATTGATAAACAAGCACATAGGCAAAACCTTTCTTTTTGCTGTCCTCAATCATTTGCAAGAATTGGTCGCGTTTGTCGTTCGTACCCGTCAAGTGTTCGTCTATGTATTCGTGAACAATACGCAAGCCGTTTCTTTCGGCATACGCATAGCACTCTTTGAGTTGCCCCTCAATAGACTGATAAGTCTGTTTTGAGCCTGGCGAATACCTTGCATAAATAACTGTGTTTTTCATTGTGATTTGCTCCTTTGCGCGGTCTGCTTTTGGGTGGACTGCGCCTTAATTTTTTAAGGCGATTATGCTTAATCGCCTCTTAATTAGCCCACCCCACCGATAGCGGAAAACCGTCAAGTGTGTAACCGCGCCACGCGCGGCGGCGTTTTATGCCTAACGGGAGATAAATAGCCGCCCTTGACTGTTTTCCGCAGAGGTGGTAC
>CAJUQF010000013.1:0-2937 GCA_910588315.1 uncultured Christensenellaceae bacterium
GGTATATCTACGCCGTACCAATTCGTATTTAATAGCCGGTTATTTTTTATTGCATATACATACATATTTTGAGCGTTACCCGTAAAGCGTAGTACTCTCCCGTTCTCCGTTTGAACTATCTCCGGCTGTACGAATATATATAATGCGCCGTCGTCTATGGTGGTCGCGTCGTAGTCGGTATAGAAAAGCACGTCGCTCGTTACCGTAAACTCATACTCGACGCCGCTCGCCGTCATCGTAAACGTCGTCGTTCCGTACAACTTGTCGAGTATAGCCTTTTTGAGCGTAAGTCCCGCCGAAGTATCGAACTCGTACATACTTTCGTCTACGGCTATGGGCGATCGGTCATGTTTGCCATTGCGAGCAAGCGAGGATACGGTCACATGTTTGCCGAACGCGCCTTTCACGACGACGCTCTCGTCTATTCCGTAGCTGTAAGAGTACGCCGTCTCGGTGAGCGTCGCCTTGTAGTCGTCGTTTGTCGTATTGAATGTATAAGTCGTCGTGTACGCCGCCATCTCTACCGTCAAAACGTGTGATTTCACTTCGGTCGGCATTTCGCCTTTCGAAATCGTGATCCTGCCGTTTTCGTAAGCATACTCTATCGCCGCGCCGTCTATCTTTACGTCCGCGATCGAATATCCGCAGTCGTCGAAATCAAAAACGAAATCTCCGCCCGTAGTGGTGTTATATTCGGGCAACACGCCGTTTCCCGGTACGCGATCCACGAGCGTTATGCGGAAGTTATCTATATCCATGTAGCTCGAACCGTCATGCGTGAGGGTGTTAACGCATAAAACTCTCAAATTCTCCGTAGACAATGTGTACCGCGCGTGCTTTACTTCGCCGCCGCCTAGCTCCAAACTCTTTTCCACCGTGCTGTTGCCGTCGATGTAAGTAAACACATAATTGTTATTTCCGGTAACGTTATGTACCGAGTAGTCGAAGTCCACGGTCACATATTTCCCCGCCGGAATATCTACGCCGTACCAATTCGTATTTTCGAGTCTGCTGTTTCTTATCGCATAGACGTACGACGGGTTCGTTTTGCCCTCGCCCATAAAGCGAAGGACTCGTCCCCGCTCTTCCGTTTGCGCTATCTCCGGCTGTGAGTTAATGTACAATGCGCCGTCGTCTATTGTTGTCGCGTCGTAATCGGTGTAGAAAAGCACGTCGGTATTTACGGTAAACGTATACTTGTCGCTGTTGGACAAAGTCACAGTAAACTCGGTCGTTTCGTATATCTTATCGAGTATTTTACTGTTTACCTTGAATTTCCCGTCATCGTAGGAATATGCCTCGGGATCGACCGCTACGGGCGCCGTGTCGCTTCTTCCCTTGTGCGTAAGCGATCTTACGGTCACATTATCGAAATCGGCGTCGAAAACAAGCTCGTTCGTCCTGGCGAAGGAATATTCGCGCACGACGTCCGTCGTAAATGACGTTTTGACCGTATTTATAACGATAAGCACGGCGCTTGCCGAGCCAGTCGCCGTTACCGCCGTCACATCGTACACTCCTACGCCGATATCGGCGATCTTGTCGGGCATCACCGTAAGACAGCCGTCCGCGTAAGCGAAGTCGTCGCCTCGAGCGTATTCCCCGCCTATTTTAAGATACGTCGGTGCGCCGAACGCGACAAGCTTCATGTCGAGCTCTCCGCCTATCGCAAGATCGTATACATATTTTTCGTACGCAAAGCGAGGCGCGGTCGCACTGTCGGTTACGCTTACCGCCGTACGCGCGCTGCCCTTATTCGTAGTGATTTCGAGCTCGTTATCGCCTATATCGGCGCCCATAAGCCAGATCGCGGATAATACGAGCTTGCCGCTCGAAAAAGTATATCCGTCGGCGGTTATTTCTCTGCCGTCAAAGCTTACGGACGTTATTTTGCCGCCCTTGATATCGATGTTGACGGTAAGATCGCCGCCGTTCGTCAGATCATACGAATATTGCCCGGATATCGTTGGATACTCGAACTCGGGATCTTTCGGGTCGTCGGGGTCGTCCGGCGTTTGTTTTTCCGTCCAGCCTGCGTAAAGGGTGATGTCCGCAGTCGGCGTATACGGGGAAGCTACCGCAACGCCGGTAGCGTCCGAGTTTTCGTACCAGCCAGAAAAATCGTGACCTTCACGCTCGGGCGTAGGCAGTACGACAGCCTCGCCCGTATATGTAACAGACTCGCATTCCGATCCTCCGCGACTGTCAAACGACACGGTAAAAGAAACTGCGGGCGTCGGCTTACTCGTTTTGGCGTTAGAACACGCTCCGAACATAAACGCACACAGCATTATACATAGAGTAACCGCTATGTTCGCAATAGTTTTTCTCAAAATTGACCTCCCATACCCGATACGCATCCATTCGAGTGTGAATATTTTTAATTATACCACACCGTATATTATAAATCAATATCATAATTATTGCATTTAAAAGGGCATTATGTTATAGTAATCTTGTAAATACTCTTAAAACGGAGGCACAAATGGGAGCAAATATCGAATCGATCACTTTGGAAGACCGCGACGAAAAGATATCGTCGCTCGTTTTGGACTTAAATGATAAACAAAGCACCGAACAGATCGCGGCTATCGGAAAAGCGCTGTCGTCACCCATACGCTTGGAAATAATCAAACAACTCCAAATTAAAAAGTGCAATTATTCTGAGCTTGCACGTTTGTTCGATCTGCCCGTAAGTACCGTCGCTTTTCACATCAATATTTTGGAGCAGGCGGGATTGGTAAGCATAGGCAATATGCCCGAACACAAAGGGCATATACGGTGGTGTTCTTATGCTTATCCGTATATTATGATGATCCTTCGCGAAGCGCAAAAGACCGCGGACGAGAAAATGCGCGAATACAATATCGGCATCGGAGACTACATTCTTTTCGAGCCGATAAACGAATGGGGATTGGGTGCGCCCGAGGGACAGAT
>CAJUQF010000013.1:2947-35694 GCA_910588315.1 uncultured Christensenellaceae bacterium
CGGGAAACAGCGACGGCGGATTTATTTATACCGACGATCGCAGGCGCGCGCAGATATTATGGTGCAACGGCGGAAAAGTCGTTTATCCCGTACCGCCGTCGCTGTTTGACGGGGAAGGCATTAAAGAAATACGAATATCGCTCGAGATCTCGTCCAACACCATGGGATACAGCAATTATTATCCGTCCGATATAACCTATTCCATAGACGGCACGGAGCTTTGTACGGACATATCGCTCGGCGATTACGGCGACAGATACGGACTGTACACACCCAAAACTTGGTACGGTGAAAGTACAAAATACGGAGTACTTAAAGTTATTTCCGTAAAGCGCGACGGGGTTTACGTCAATGAAAAACTCGTGAATAAAAAAATCAACGTTTCGTTTTTTTCCGCACGCGCAAAGAACAACACCCTGTTTTTCGGTATAGAAAACAAACCCGACAGTCCTCACCCCGGCGGTTTTAACATTTTCGGCGAAAAGTTCGGCGACTATCCGCAAGCGATAAAAATAAACGTGTTCTACAACTCGAAAAATCGATCGGAATAAAGGATATTAAATCTCGCGACGATCCCACGATCTATCGCGACGCGGTGATCCGTATCCGTCCGACGCATACGCCATAACGGCAATAAAAAAACGACGCGGCGTTATCATATCGCCTCGTCGTTTTTTTGTTTGAATCTTTACAATGTTATTCCGTTTGGTATCCGTCCGCGCCTACTTTTATAAACGTAGACGCATTGTTCCACACGCAGCCGTATTCGCCGTAAAATGCCCATACCGTGTCGGCATAGTCGCGGGTGTTCCGCATCGCCGGGCAGACGCTCAGATTGCCGTATGCCGTCGCCTTGTCTAAGCCCAACAGGTCGTAACCCAAGAATACTTCTGTTTTGTATCCGGTTTTCGTGCGCTCGGCTTTGTAAGAAAAATTACCGCCGTAAACGCATTTGAGACTTACCGCATACGAGTCTCCGAAACCGCTCGGCGAGTTTGCTTTCTGCAAAAACGTGTCGCCGTCCGCCGTTATCAAAAAGTGAAAAGTATTTGCGCCGTTCCAGCCCACCTGCGACGATTTGAGATTGATAAGATACTCGACGTTGTCGTCGTAACCGTACGAGTAAACTATACCTGTATACACGTCGCTGTCCGTCACTTCCGCGCTCAAAACTATGCCGTTATCGCTATACGCGGCGGTGAATACCGCGGTCGCCGTATTGGTTTTGTTGGTTACAGACATAGTAAGCGCGTTTGCTTGCGCGTCCGCGGACAGCTCCGGGGCAAGCGGCGGCGTAACGGGTACGCTTTTCTCTGCGCCCGTGCAAGCAATCAAGCACGTCGACGCCGCTATCGCCGTAAGCGGCAGTATCGCTAACATCTTTTTGTTCTTCATCTTACACCTCCCCGAGCGTGATATAGCCCCCGTAATCGAGCGTGACCTGCACGATGCCGTCTTTTATCTCGTACTTGTCGCCTGTTCTGAGATCGATAAGAGTACCTTCGTATCCGGTATTGGTTATGTCGACGCTTATAGTCTCGCGCTTTCCGGAATAATTGAACACGCACAGCGCTTTTACGTTGCCGCTCTTATCGCCCTTGTTGTAGGCGTAATAAACTTTATCATTGTTTGTCCTGACGCGATAGCGGTATCCGGTGGTATTGAACGCCGAGTATCCGTTTTGCAGTTTAAACAACGAGTACACTTCTTTTTGCAGATCTTCGCTCTGCTGTTCGATAATATCCTGACCGATAAACACGTCCGTACCCGCGTGCAGGAACGCCATGTGTCCGCTCGTGCAGAGAAGCGCCGCCTCGGCTTTACGCTTAAAGTCCTCGACGTGTTCGTATTTCTGTTCGAAACACAGCGGCGCAATGGATGCTCCGCCGAGCGACACCGTATTGTCTCTGCCGCCCTTGATAAAGTCGTCTATAGTGGTTGCGTTCTTGTCGGTCACGGCGTCTATGCCCAAGCTCCAGGCGCCGCCGCCCCATCCGCCCATGTTGTAGTTTTGAACGGCGCTGTATCCGTAGCTGTAAATGTAATTGCTGTCGCCGGTACCTTCGGGCAGGATCATGATGTTGCGCGCTCTGAGCGGATGCGTTATGTTGTCGTAAGTGACTTGCGGCGCGTCGGCGTCGCCGAAATAGTACGCGGGCGGCGCGTCGAGCGCGATCCCGTCAAACCCGAAATCCGCCCAATACTCGATATATCTTTTACATTCTTTTCGCCATGCCTCGTTGTCGAAATTGTAGTTGGGGATCTGTCCGTTTTCGCCCCAATACCCGTAATAGTACGCGCCCGCGGTATCGCTCCAGAACCATTTGGACGGATCCTTGCACGTGTCGGAGAAAAGGAACATGTTCTTTTCCGCCGACTCTATGCCGTTGGCGTAATCCGTGCATGCCTTACGGAAAAACTCCGCGGTCGAACGCGTATAGCCTACGTTGCCGAACATAAACACATACATGCCGCGGCGGTGCGCTTCTGAAAGCAGTGTATCCCAATCGTCGAGAGTGCCGTTTACCGGATCGGCTTGATAGTTGTTTGTAGCGCCCAAGCCCGCCCAGATATCGCCTTTACCTTCGTACGGCTGATGAATTTCGATCACTTTGAAACCGTTACGGCGATACTCGTCGAGCTTGTCGATTATGTCCGCAATCTTATCTTTTTGCTTTTTGGGGTAGTAGCGTACCACGCCGGACTCTCTCAGCCACCAGCTCTCGCCGAGCGGCGAGCCGACGCCGTACACAGCCAAACGGTTGCTGTTTGCCCATTCGCAATCGACGACGGTGAGCCTTACGAACCGCACGATTTTGTTGTTTACCGCGACTTCGAACGTTCTGCCCGGTTTGGCTTCGACGGTGTGATCGGCGAGAGTGAAATAAGCGACGCCGTCCACCGACCCTTCTATCTTGAACTTGTACGCGCCCTCGTACTGGAAAGTCTGCACGACCTTACCGACGACGCATTCTCTTCCGAGATCGAGCGTAAGATCGTGGACTCCGCCGGAAGTCGCCGCGCACCAGAACTGATTACTTCCGTCTTCGTGTTCAGGATTTTTGGTAGCTTTTTCCGCCGAGAACCCCTCGTTGGAATAATCTGACACCGCGCCGAGCAGTCCCATGGCGAGATCGCGTTCTATACGCATGGCGTACACCGCGGACGGCTTGACGGTCGTTTTGAGATAGCGCGCTATATTGCCGCACTCGTTCGGGCTTACCCAGTTTTCTCCGTCGTCCGACAGCATATATTCGCCGCCGTCCGTCACTTCGTCCACATAAGCAAGTCCGCGAAGATCGTATACATTATCGGACTTTTCGCTCGCGCCGTCCGCGCATTTATCGGCGACGAAATTTCTGAATCCATAGACCTGCAACTCGGTAAGGTTCGCCCAGCCCGGACCGCCGTATACTTTATATTCTATATTAGTGAATACCCCGTCGGCGTCGAACTCGTAATACACGCCCGTGCGCGTCGAGCGCGGCAGGAGCGTCACGATCTCGCCGTCCGCTTTTTTCGCCGTCACTTCGAAATCGTACGTACCGTAGTCCTGCAACAGCACGGTTATCTTTTTTACACGCACGCCGTAATCCCAGCGCACGCCGCATTGCTGCGGATAATTGCCGTCGTTGGCGCAGTAATAACTGCCGGTATCGCCGTCGAACGCCTTTTCATGTTCGAAGCCCGCCGCCCAGGAACCGCTGTAACCTTTCATGCCGAGCGCGACGTTTTCGCCGTTCGACAGCGCCGCAGTATCGACGGCGAACTCACAGCTATTGGCTTTTTCGCCTTTCTCGGAACCGTAAAACTCTATCTTGACATAGCGATACGCGCCGCTCACGCTGTCCGAGAACACCGCGCCCGAGCCGCCCGTCGCATAATCGGCAAGTGTCGCCCAAAGCTTTCCGTCGACAGAGCCGTATACGACGAAGAACCACACGTCCTCTTTCGTGAAACGCTGTCTGTACGACTTGACGCTTTTTACTTCGCCCATATCGCAAACTATATCCGCTTTATCCGACTGCGCCTGCCAGTATGTTTTTGCGTCGCCGTCGAACGCGCTTTCCACGCCGTGTCCCGTCTCTTCGGACGACGCGACAATACTCGCAAAGCCGTCTGCGCTCACGGTCTCCGACCGCGCGGCGTGCTTTTGCCCGAACGTGAACAATGTTGTAACGGCAAGTAAACATGACATGATAACTGCTAATTTTTTTCCTTTCATATTATTTCCCTCGCCCTTTCAATGCGGGAAGTTCCGTTGTTTCGTCGAACGTCCACACGTCGCCGTCCATACCGGCTATGATATCTTTCAACTCCGACAACTCAGTTGCCCTTGTCACGGATATCTCGTCTTTGCTGTATCCCGCACCGTAACTCACGTCGTCGCACAGGTAAACGCATTCGTCGATCTCGGCGCGGTTTATCCCGGCTATACCGCCGGAAACAAACACCGAATACATCGCGCTTCCTTTTATGCCGTCGACGGCGAAACAGCCGATCACTTTGCCGGACGCATGCGTGCCGACAATACCGCCGAGCGCCGCCGTCGATGTTTGACTGTCCGTTTCGAGCGTCGCAGATATGTTGCCGATATTGAGACAGTATGCTATATCGCCTTCGTTCTTGCCCACAGCGCCGCCCGCCGACAACGTCGTCTTGCCCGCGACGGTAAGCGCCGTAGCCGACGTACAGTACGTTATTTTCCCGCCGTAGTTTGTCGCCGCGATACCGCCGACATAAGCGGACGGCGTTTTCGCCGTAAGCTCGATGGCGCCGCTCGAATCGCACCGCTCTATCGTGCCGCCGTCGTTATATGCGACGACTGCGCCGGTATGCGCGCCGTCCGATTTCACATTGAAGTCGACTTCGGCGTTACAGCCGTAAACGCGTCCGCCCATATTGTAAGCGACTACCGCTCCAACATAAGCGATACCGCTCGCATCGGATACGCAACTCGCCTCGACGTTCAAATTCTCGACGTTACCGCCGAAATATCCGAAAAGCGCGAGATACCCGTCGCCGCCGAGCGCAAGTCCTTTTACCGTGTGACCGTCTCCATCCAGCGAGCCGTAAAACGGATGCTCGTACGTGCCTATCGGTGCGAATCCGCCGTCAAGCGTTATGTCCGCCGTCAGCTTATAGCTTTTGTTAAGATCCATATCCACGAGCGCCGTCGCGTCGCCGATCTCTATGGGATCGCCGCGAGTACCTTTCGGCGCGGTAAGCGCGATCTTTTGCGCGCTCTCGCCGGCAAGCGACGGGAAATATCCGTCCTTTATCTCGAACGACGCAAATATCTCTTTTTGGAAACTTTCGCCTGCTATCTCCGAGGCGGATACCGCGTCGTAAACAACTCTGTTATGCCGCGCGAGCAAATAATACTCGGCGTCGGTGACACTGAGTTCGATCCGCTGTCCGTCCCAAACGCGACAGTTTTCGAGCGTGTAATTTAAGAAGTTATGTCCCGCGACGCCACCCGTAAACGTGCTGCCGTGCCAGGTCTCTGCTTTGAGATCGTGAACGCCCAAACAGTTCTTTATACTGCCGCCGTTGTTGTCGCCCGCAATGCCGCCGACAAAATCGTAATAATGATATGTCGTGCCTACGAGCTTGCCGCCCGTACCGAGCGAACCGGATATATTTCCGGCATTATAGCCGACTATACCGCCGACGTACGCCGATCCGCGTTCCGCCTGCGACAATGCGGTGATATCGCCGCCGAACCTGCAGCCGTCTACCGCAGATCGCACTTCGCCCTCGCCGCCGTTGTAACCGACTATACCGCCGGCATATACCGTCGCCATGTTTGAAACCGATATATTCCCGTCGGCGACGCAGTTTTTGATCGTACCGTCGAAACTTCTGCCGGCTATAAATCCCGCATAAACGGACAAACGCATATCGGCGTTTTTGACGGTGATATTACCCATGACCTTGCAGCCTGAGACAGTACCGCCGTCTATACGCTCGGCGATGATACCGGCATACGCGGTACCGCCCGATATGTCGCAGTCTATCGACGCGCCCAAAACGTTAAGATTTTTGACCGTGCCTGTCACTACGCCGAACAAGCCGCCGGGCGCGGACAGTTTCAGTCCGGAAACGGTGTGACCGTTACCGTCGAATACTCCCGAAAACGGCAGGCTCGTATCGACGGCGACTTCCGTAAGGTCTATATCGTCCGCCAAACGGTACGCCTTTGTCCTATCCATGGCGGCAAACTCTTGCGCCGAACTTACAGTCTCGTAGTCGTACATGTCCTTATAGCCCGCATACAACGAAAAACTCGACTTTACCGGCGTATCAAACGAATACTTTTCGCCGTCGCAGTCGGAAGTTTTATACCAGCCGTCAAACTCATACTCGTCGCGCTCCGGATCGGCGGGCCGCTTGACTTTTTGCCCGTCCGACACCGTCGCGGTCGTATATACCGCATCGCCGTTGTAGAACGTGACGGTATGCTTTACTGGATCGGTCGATGAACACCCCGCAAAGACAAACGCCAAAGCCAAAGCAGCCACAAGCGCCGATATCATCAAAATTTTTTTCATTCTTTTCTCCGATTTTTCTTCATTATTATCGACCCGTACTCGGTTGCATTACGTCCGGATACGGGTCGAACTTTATACGTTTTCGATCACGAAATATTTACCGCTCAGCGTATTTCGACATATCTTACCGGCGCGCCCGTGCCGTACAGCGAGAACTGTCGGCAATTCGTCCAGCCCTCTACGTAATGCACCGTAACTTTGACGTATCGCGCGCGCGTATTGCCGAGGTCGCCGGTGAACGTTCTGCCCGCCGCACCCGTCTCGAAGTTATCGAACTTGGTCGTATAATTTTCGCCGTCGAGCGACAGCTCCACTTTGAGCTTATAAGACGGGGTCGTTATCTCGTCTTGGAAAGTATATGCAAAACTTGCGAGATTACACACATTGCCGAGATCGAAAGTCAGTACACGTTCCGTATTCCATTCCGAAGTGCACCAAAACTGTCTCCATACGTTTTCGGGGTTCATGGTACAAACGCGTTCCGCGCATGTAGGATCGTTAGACGTGTCACCATCGTTTGCCGTCGTCGGCACGATGTACATCGCAAGGTCGTTATCGAGCGGCGTCGCGAATATTTTTGCGTTACCCGACGTTCTGATATAGCCGCCGTAAACGTCTGCGCGGGCAAAGCCGTTTTCTATCGTAAGCTCCGTCCAGGTATTGCCGTCAACCGAGTATTCCGCCTTGGGCGTCTCGCCGTCTACCGCCACGGCGCCGATATAGCTGTCGCCTATGGCGTAAACTTTGCCGTCCGCCGTCTCTTCGGGCGTCATGCCGTTTGCGACGTTTTTAAAACCGTAAACGTTGATCTCTCTTACCGCGTTCCAGCCGGGCGTTTGAATGAAACGAATAAGCACCGCGCTCACTTCGCGCTTGACTTCGAGCGTAAACGTCTGCGTTTCGCCGTATACGTTGCCTTCATGATCGCACGCTTCTTCGAGTTTTATCCAATTATTATTCTCGCTCGGTCCGATTCGTCCTTCCACTTCGTAGTTATAAACTCCGATGGGCGTGGGCATATGGAATTCGACATATTCCACATAGCAGTCGTACGTCCACTCGACGGCAAGATAGTGACCCATACCTCCGTCGTTGGCGCAGTACATATTGGAATAGTTTCCGTCGAAAGCGTTCTCGGTCTCGCAACCGCCTGCCCAGCTGTCGGAAGCGCCTTTCATGCCGAGCGCGATATTCGTGCCTTTCGACATGTCCGCCGTCGTAACGACGAACTCGCTCGACGAGGCGACTTTATCGGTATTTTTAACAACGAGCCGTATATATCTGAAATAACCGTTTACCGTGACGCCGTACGTGTCGTCCGCAGTATCTTTTGTGCAGTCGGTGAACGTCGCCCAATTCGTGTTGTCGCGCGAGCCTTCTATAACGAAGTCCCACACTGCGCTCTCGGCAAATTTCTGCGTGACCCTGCGTACTTCTTGAACTTCCGAAAGGTCTACCGTAAGGGTGTTCTCCCCGACGGCTGCCGCCTTCCATGCCGTATGCGCAAACCCGTCACCGGCTTTATCGGCGGCGTTCTCCGCGGCGGAAGACGACGACGTATAAGTTGCTTCGTAAATAAGGGTATACTCGCCGTATAAATCGATATCCCCTTTCACGGTCGAATTCAACGCATATTTATCTCCGGTTAAATCGGATTTGGTGTACCATCCGTTGAATTTATAGCCCGTGCGTTCTCCGGACGATATGTTAGCAACAGTCCCGTAAGCCGCTTTTATTTCGGTTTGTCGATCGTCTACATGCAATGTTACCGTGTAAACGTTCGGCACGTACTTTCCGTAAATATTGATATTGCCTTTGACGACCGACTGCATATCGTATTTTGCGCCGTTGCACTCGGCATTGAGATACCAACCGTCGAAAGTATAACCCGTCTTTTGATCGGGAGTAGGTATATCCGCCACGGCGCCGTGATCGACTTTGATCATTTTCTTTTCGCCGTCGATATCCATCGTCACCGTATAAGTATTAAGAATGTATGTACCGTAAACGGTAAAGTCGCCCGTGACGGGCGTGCCGGTCACGTATTTATCTCCGGTACACTCCTCGCCGATATACCAGCCGTCAAAAGTATAACCCGTCTTTTCTTCCGGTTTGGGAAGAACCGCCGCCGTGCCGTGATCGGCTTTGACCGTTGTCGTTTCGCCGTCGATATCCATCGTCACCGTATACGATACCGGAACGTACTTGCCGTACAGCTCCAGGTTCTTATCCGTCTTTTCGGCGGTGAACTTATCGCCTGTGCAAGTATCCGCAAGATACCAGCCGTCGAAAGTATGCCCGGTCTTTTCTTCCGGCGTAAAACCTTCGAGTTTGCCTGTCGTTTTTTCGGTGTGAACGACAATACTGCCTATGCGGTAATTGACGGTATACTCCCCGTCCGCACCTTCGTCGTTCGCGCATGCCGCTACCCCGAATGCAAGTACGACCGCAAGCAGAGCAAAAAGCATGACTGTAAATTTTTTCATCGTATTTTCCTCTCCGTTTATTATTTCGATACCGAAGATTTCGTCGGTGTCGCATATACAATATTATACATTATCGCTCGCCGCGCTTTCAATCCCGAAATTTAAAAAATATTTCCGTTTTTTAAACGTTATGTGTTGACTTTGCCGCACGTATAAACTATCATAGTTGTAAGGATATTAACCGTAATGAAAAAACTCGACTATTTGGCAAAATACACTTTCTCGACGGATTCGCCATACGATACGCATTGGTGGACAAACAACATCACCGATTATCATTGTCATGCCGATTATTACGAGTTGTTTATCCCGCTGATCGACGGACTTACTCATTATTATAACGGAGTAAGTTCCGATATCGATCGGCAATGCGTGTACCTGATCCCGAAAAATCAATATCATCGCATAACGCAATCCGTGACCGCCGACAAACCCGCGCTGTTCAACCTGTCCGTTTTGCCCGACTTTTTCGATATGTATACCGAACTGTATTCGCAGCAGCTGACCGAACATATGACCGGCAAAACGCAAAAAGAATGTATCGTTCTGCCGTTGAGCTCCGCCGAGTACGATTATCTTATCGCGCTGTCGGACAAGCTCATGTTCTTGGTGGACGAAAACAAACGGCGCAAGATAATCTGTCTTATCCTGTCCGCCGTCGCCATGCAATACGACCTTAAATACAAAAACATCCGCGAAACTTCCGGCGCGGAAAGCTACGCCGCCGATCTTCAATCGCGTATAGACAATCTCGAATATCTCGAAACAAGCATAGCGGAAATATACAAGAAATATCCGATATCGCACGTAGTTCTCATCGACGCTTTTAAAAAACTGACCGGTCAAACGATAGTCAAATACATGGTCGCACGCAAAATGAGCTATGCCTGCTCGCTGCTGCAAAACACCGATTTCAATATTTTGACCATCGCGCAGGAAGTGGGCTACGACGTGCCATCTCACTTCATAGATAACTTCAAAGATTTTACCGGACTTACCCCAAGCCGCTATCGCAGACAGTACACGCAAAAGAATAAATCGGACTGACTGCCGAAACACATTTCCAATAATCTTAATGCAGTCTTTAATATATCGTTAATACCGATTCGGAAATCATGATAAGGAAAATAAAATGCCCGAACTTCCCGAAGTAGAAACGGTGCGGCGCACACTTTTGCCGCACCTGTCGAACAAAAGAATAATCGATACGACGGTAAACAACGCGCAGGTTATTTCCACTTTGGATATACTAAATTTTACGGATGCCGTAAGATCGCAAACCGTCGCCGACTTTATTAGGCGCGGCAAATATTTACAGCTTGTTTTTGCGAGCGGCGATACGCTGACCTTGCATCTGCGTATGACGGGATGTCTGACCGTCGAGCCGCACGACACGCCTTGTGCAAAGCACACGCACGTCGTATTCGTTCTCGACGACGGATTTGACCTGCGCTATCGAGATACGCGCCGATTCGGAAGATTTTGGTTCACGCGCAAAACCGAGCCTAACCCGAGCGGGATAAACGAACTCGGCATCGAACCTTTCGACGTCGCACTCAATACTCGGCGGCTGAAAGAGCGCTGTGAAAAAAGCAAGCGTTCCGTAAAACAGATACTCTTGGACCAAAGCGCGATAGCCGGGATCGGCAATATCTATTCGGACGAAATATGCTTTTCGGCGCATATTCTTCCGGAGCGCGCGGCATATTCGCTTTCCGACTCGGAAATAAAAGCGCTCGCCGAAACCATCGCCGAACGCCTTAAATATTTTATAGAAAAAAACGAAATTTCCTTTGAAGATTACGTCGACGGCAAAGGCGAAGAATATCGTAACGCCCCCTTTCTTCAAGTCTACGGCAAAGCTGGCAAACCTTGCCCCGCATGCGGCACATCTCTGAGCCACACCGTCATAAACGGCAGGAGCAGTTGTTTCTGTGCGCACTGCCAAAAATGATATACCGATATTTACGACTTTTAAACGATTCGATATTGATTCTTAAGCTTTGTCGTTCGCCTTTAATTTGATCTTGCCCATGTGTATAAGGATCACGATCGTGCCGAACAGCAGATTATATATTGCGGATATGTAACCGCCGACTATCATCAGCGTCGCGGCAAGTCCACGTTCCGCAACCGCGCCTTTCTTTTGCAGAGTAAGAACGATATCGTTAAAGCGCAAACTCAATAACACCGTAAAAACCAATGCCGCCGCGGCTTTTTCTCGTTTTAACGTTTTTAATTCATTAAAGGCTTGCATTTTCCGCCTTTCGGTGGTATAATAATCTTGCGACAATACTGAAATTTTTTCCAAGATGCCCATTTTGGAATTTTTTTGTGTTGCGTTAGACCCCAATTTATCATCGGTAGTCTATACGTTATCGCGGGGTCTTCCGAGTAAATGGGCAAGATTTCAGTAGTGTCGCAACTATGCGAGAGGTATATTCTACGTGCCGTCTCGCAAGGGACGGCATTTTTGTTTGCCCGAATAATTTTAGAAGGTACGGGACTATGAAAAAACGTTTTGTAATGACGATAATTTTCGCCGTTATCGCGACTGTATTCGGCTCGATATCGCTTACCGCGTGCGCCAAACAAGAAGACCACACGCACACATACGGGGCATGGATGAGCGACGGCGCGCAAACGCACACACGCGAATGCGCTTGCGGCGACAGCCAAACGAAAGCGCACACGTATTCGGGAAGCGTATGTTCGCGGTGCGGTTACATAAATACAAGCAATATTCCAGAGTCGCCCGCACCCGACGGCGACAAAAAAGATTACGACATGAACGGCGTAATTTTTGCCGACGCCACATACAGTTACGACGGCAAAGAACACGTACTCGAAATAACGGGCGCGCTTCCCGACGGCGTGACGGTGAGTTATACCCCGAACGCGCTGTATAAAGAAGGCGAACTTGTAGTTACGGCAACGTTCTCGGGCGATACCGAAAACTACAACCCCATAGAACCTATGACCGCGACGCTCAAGGTCGTAAAAGACGGCAAATATCACGACGTACTGTTTATGACGACCGACGACGCGGGCGTGCTTCGCGTAGTCAAGCACGGCGAAGCGGTTGCGAATATTCCGACCGTACCGACAAAAGACGGATATAACGGAACGTGGAATGTCGCTCTTACGCAGATAACGAACGACACCGTAGTCACGCCGCAGTATACGCCAATACGATACAGTATCACTTACGAATGCGGTATCGGTCAAAACGAGCCGTCCAACCCGTTCTACTACACGGTGGAAACGCCGACGATCGCTCTTAACGCCGCGACCGCCGCGAATGCGACTTTCGACGGTTGGTACACTTCGCAAAACTTCGATGAAGCAACCAAAGTGCAAACTATCCCGACGGGTTCGAAAGGCAATATTACGCTGTACGCGAAATTTATCGCGAACAACACTCGCACCGTAACATATCTGCATGCAGGTATCAAGGTGAGAAAGGACGAGATCGAACCCGATGTACAGTATACGATCTACGATTATTCGCCGTCGAGCGGCTACACGACTGCGCGTTGGATCGACGAAAACGGCAACACTTACCTACCCGACGACACACTCGATTTTAGCGAGCAAAACGATATAACATTAAAATGCGAATTGGTTTATGACGGCACCGACTTCGAATACACCGTTACGAATTCCGAAGCGACGATAACCGGCTATAATAACAACGATATCGTTTCGCTTATCATTCCGGATTACATAATGAGCGGCGGCAATCGTTATTCGGTAACTACTATCGGCAACGGAGCGTTCGAAGATTGTAAAGATATTGCAAGCATGATTATCCCCGTGAGCGTTACGTTAATAAACGGTTCGCCTTTTAACATCCCTGTCGAACGAGAAAAAGTATATTATTATGCCGGCGATATCGCCGAATGGTGTTCCATGGAAGGTCTGAAAGGGTTATGGGGAAGCATAGAGTTTGATAAAACATTTTTATATATAAACGGAGCAAGGATAAAGGGAGAATTGGTCATTCCGGACGGCGTAACAAGCGTATGCGACTATGCTTTTTATGGTTGTATGGGGCTTACGAGCGTTACTATTCCCGATAGCGTGACGAACATAGGAGAGTACGCATTTGGACTGTGCCTAAGACTTACGAGTGTTACTCTCGGAAATAATGTTGAAAATTTAGATAATTACGCATTTGCGTTGTGCTTAAATCTAATAAGTATAACTATCCCGAGATCTGTAAAGTATATTGCCGAAAACACCTTCTACTCCTGCGAAAAATTGATAGAAGTTTATAATCTTTCAAATATTATCATAGCGGTAGGCAGTGAAGAAATCGGCAATTTAGGATATTATGCAAAAAATGTTTACACTGCCGTAAGCGGATCGAGCAAACTCCACAATGCGGACGGTTATATTTTCTATGAGGATGGAGACGAAATTTATTTAATGGGCTATCGCGGCGCAGATACGGAACTCGTATTGCCGCAAAATTATAACGGTAAAAAATATCTTATATATGAATTTGCATTCGCTTTTTCGTATATCACAAGAGCTACCATTCCCGACGTGGTGACAAGCATCGGTCGTTATGTATTCTATTTCTGTGCAGGGCTTGTAAACGTAACTCTCGGCAACGGCATCGAACATATCGGCACAAATATGTTTTACGGTTGCATAAATCTAACTAACATAAGCATTTCCGACAGTATATCAGATATCGCTCAAGATGCATTTAGGGGGTGCGATAACTTACACTACAATGTCTATAATAATGCAAAATATCTCGGAAATAAGAATAACCCGTATCTTGTGTTAATGGAAATTACAAATAAATCCGTTACTTCGTGCACAATACATAATGAAACAAAACTGATATTTCATTTGGCATTAAGCTATTGTACGCAGCTTACGGATATAACTATCCCCGATAATATAGCTAATATGGGTTATGCGGTGTTCGCCGGTTGCACAAGCCTCGCAAGCGCAACTATCGGCAACGGGTTGGAACAGATAGCGGCATGGACGTTCTACGGTTGCACAAGCCTTACAAGCGTGACTATCCGGGACGGCGTAACGAGTATCGAGAACTATGCGTTTAGCCGCGATTGCATAGAACGACTTACGAGTGTGTATTACAAAGGTACGCCGGAAAATTATTGGAATGAAACATGGTATATCTTTTTCAATAACGCGACGAAATATTATTACAGCGAAGTAAACCCGTATCTTACAAACCCCGACGACACATACAAATATTGGTATTACAACGGCAACGAGATAGCCGTTTGGACAAAATAATCTTTTACAGGAGAACTATTATGAAACACAAACACATTGCTATCACTCTCGCAATTACCGCATTCGGTATCGGATTAAGCGGTTGCGCAAATACCAACCCGCCGCCGAAATCCGAGCCGCAAACTCGTTATAGCGTCACTCAAACGGAATGGGAAAATAATATCGACAGTCTATCCCCTTGGCGTAAAGACCAAGTAGTTAATGCAAAGAATACCCCGCAAAGTTATGCACTTACAAGCGCCGAATCGCCCGTTTTGCCGACAAGCTATAAAGCGGAAATATGTATAATCGAAGATGAAATTAAAACACCGTTCTTTGATATGCTTATAGACGGCACTTATATTGCCGGTATGCAGCGTATAGATACGGATGAAGGAGCGATGACGATAGATACGATAGAAAACGGCGTTTATTACAATTATAGCAATCAAGTATATGACTATGATCGGAATTGTTATACTTCCGGTCCTTGGAAAAGACGTCCGTCGGATAAAAAAACATATTTTGCCTGTGCGCAGTTCGGCGATTTAGTATACTATCTCAAAGATAAATATTCGTTATTTACATATTCCGAAAGCGAAAAAGCATATACATGTGCCAAATGTGACGGCGATACATCATCAAAAGATGACAATGTTTTGAAAAACATTAATATAAAATTCGAAAACGGCACATTGACGCATTTATCCGTTGCCGAATGGCATTTCGAAAACAAGGTCTTTACATACGAAGCAAAAGATATCAATAAAACGACCGTGACATTACCGACGGATTTTACGGAAATACCCGCGCCCTGAAATTTTCCAAAATACAGTATAGCACTCAATTCCGCTTGCTTTTCCGCATAAAATAGTGTAGAATAGGAAAACATTATATCCCTATTCTTTTGGGGCTGTACAGGCTTCGACGGGGCGGCGAAGCGAAGGAAAGCAAGTGATAGGGTTGCGGCTATCTGAAAACGCATAAAGGCTTTAATTGCCAACAAAAACGCAAATGCCAAAGTCATGAGCTTCGCGGGTCGTCCCGCCGCTCCGGCGATGGCACTCGCAGCCTAACTAACGGCTGTGAAGTCCGTACCTGTTACCTGTCGGCAGAATATGGGCTTAATTAAATGACAGGCTCCGTCGCATAGGCGTGGATAACCTATGCGAGACACTGTTCCTTGCGAATATCGACCTTTGTTTGTCGCGGTCGATACTCGGACACCGAGCGATAAACTAAACTTGTAGAAGTCCCCGTATAACCGCGTCGGAAACCGGTTCAATTCCGGTCAGCTCCACCAGCAACATTATAAAAGCCTTGAACGTATATCGTGTTCGGGGCTTTATGCTTTTTAATAACAAAAAAAGACGGTACACATAATGGCAATTCCCATAGGGGAAATTTCCAAAAAATATAAGTATAGCGCACTATACCTTGCAAGCAAGGCAAGTAATGCGCTTATTTATTTTACTTTGTAATTTTATTGTTGTATAATATCTATGATATAAACAGTAATTCAGCGAGGTATAAATGAAATTTGTTAGTACAATGCTTGTTGTGTCAAATATAGACAAAGCCGTTGATTTCTATAAAAATGTACTTGGGTTAGAGATTGTTGCGGATTTTGGAGCAAATAAGACTTTAACGGGCGGTGTAGCGTTACAAACATTATCTTCGTACAAAGATTTTATAGAAAAGCGAGATATAAATTTCGGCGGAAATAATTTTGAACTATATTTCGAAGAAGATAATTTCGATGATTTTATCGACAGACTAAAAGAGTTGGATATCAATTATATCCACAATGTCAAAGAACATTCTTGGGGGCAACGTGTAATTCGCTTTTATGACCTTGATGAGAATGTTATCGAAGTTGGAGAAAATATGATATCCGTGTGTAAACGTTTTATTGACGCAGGTATGACTGTTGAACAGGTTGCGAAACGTATGGACGTCCCCTTTGATTATGTTAAGCAGTGTATAGGAGATTATTTTGAATGAAAAACAGAATCGGATATTGCGGTCTCGATTGCGATAAATGCGATGCTTATATCGCCACTGTTAACAACGACGACGCATTGAGAGCAAAAACTGCAAACCTCTGGGGCGAGCTTAACGGCGTGGAAATTTTACCCGAGATGATAAACTGTTATGGTTGTAAATCGCAAGGGGCTAAAACATACTTTTGCGAGAATCTTTGCGCCGTCAGAAAATGTGCGTACCAAAAAGAATATGAAACTTGTGCCGAGTGCGCTAATGTCGGAAAATGTAAAACTGTGGGCGAAATTTTGGCAAACAGTCCGGAAGCAACCGATAATCTTGCAAAAAGCAAGATTAAATAACGATCTTCAGATGGAATTTGATTATGGAAAACATAAAAAAAGAAGAACTCGAAAAATTAGTGGGTACTAATAAAGTCGGTATTTTTTATGATATTGTCAATGAAATAACCAAACTTTACGATATGGAACAAATATGGAATAACGGCGGTAAAAAATGGACTTATGAATATAAGTTTAGAAAAGGCGGAAAAACTTTATGTGCATTTTATTTTAAGGAAAATAAATTGGGTTTTATGATAATTTTCGGTAAAGACGAAAGAAGCAAATTTGAAGAAATAAGAAGTGAGCTTTCATCGGAAGTATCGGAAACCTACGACTATGCGGAAACATTTCACGACGGGAAATGGGTTATGTTTGATATAACAAATAATTCAATAATAGAAGATTTGAAGAAGTTACTATTTATAAAAAGAAAGCCGAATATAAAGTAATTCAAATTACAATTTATCAGGCATTTAAAAAGAGCGAAGAATTTGTCTTCGCTCTTTTAATCTCTATGGGAATTGCCCTTATGCGATACGCTTTTTTTTGAATTTAATCAAGTGTTTATCGGATTTTTACGTTTTGTTTTTGATTTTTATTTTTTTCGATTCGACATAAATTTTATGTGTCGGAATACGCATTTTGCGATTCTCTCCCACACCCCGACTGTCCGTTACGCTCTTAAAGCAGTATACCGCTTAGCAATCTCGAAGTTAACGCAGCCATGGTTTTTGCCGGAGTCTGACAATCGTTTTTCATCCACTCGCGCATGATCGATGCGATACCGGCGGCGGCGAACTTTAAGTAATAATCGGCGAGCAGCGGATCGAACGATACCGACCTATGCAAAGTCTCGATAAGTTCGACTTCCACGAACTCGCGAATTTTATCGGTTATGAACTCGTACAGATCGGGATCGAAAAAAATCGCCGAAAACTCGCGTGTACATAAAATATATTCGTACCAATACAAATAAATTTGCCGCGCGCCCGATTTTTTAAAATCGTACTTTTGCATGAATTCATAGAAAACTCTGTCCACAAGCTGTTCCACGACCGCCGTCTTGGTGGGAAAATTGCGGTAAAAAGTTTTGCGTGCCACTCCCGCCTTTTCGCACACTTCGGTAACCGATATCTGCGAAAATGGCATGATCTCGAGCAATTCGAACATCGCCGTCGTGATAAGATCCATAGATCTGACCCGCCCCGCATTCAGCTTTTTTTCCATGTTTTCTTTTTCTATCATTTTCCGATCCCTGCGTTTTATATCATTTTCATCTTCAATCTACAAGTCCGCCGCGGCGCAGCGCGTCTATCAGTTCGCTCGGACGATTTATCATAAACGCCGGACCGAACTCGCGCAAAACGCTTTCGTCGCGAAATCCCCAAGTAACGGCGACCGCCGGGACGCCGCAATTTTGCGCCGTTTTCATGTCCGGCTCGCCGTCGCCGACGTAGACTATGCGATCGCGTTCCACACCCAATATTTCAAGCGCTTTATAAACGCCGTCGGGTGCGGGCTTGGGTCTTATATCGTCGCGAGCGCCGATTATAACGTCTACGCTCGGAAAGAAAATATCCTTAAGTTCGCGCGCCGCACCGTCGTACTTATTGGTAACGATCGCGCTCTTCAAGCCCAAAGCTTTGACTTCCGTCAGCATTTCGCCGATACCGTCGTACGGTTTGGTCCTATCGCTACTGTGTTTGTCGTAATACTCGGTAAAAACCGCAAGACACGCATTGAAAAGTCTGCGATCGTCGAAAGTCCCGTTGTCAAAGTCCGGTTCTTCACCCGTCGTAACAAGATACAACGCGCGCTCGATAAGCTTGGGTACGCCGTTACCCACATACCGTCTTACCCTGTTCACGTCAAGCGCGCTCATGCCGAAATAACCGAGCGCATGATTGACCGCCGCGGTCAAATCCTCGAGCGTATTCAAAAGCGTTCCGTCGAGATCGAATATTATCGCATCGATCTTATTCATAACTCACTGCCTCCATGATCCGATCTTTATGCGCCGCCGCGCCGCCCGGTACATGAATGAACGGTATGCCGAAATCCGCCGCGCCCGCTCCGTCGCTTGTAACGTCGTCGCCTATCATTACCGTATCGGATCTGTCGAGACCGTATTTATCGAAAAGCATACCGAAAAACGCCGTATCCGGTTTTCTGCATCCGCAGTCGGAACTCAACAATATGCCGTCGAACTTATCTTTCAATCCGACTTCTTCCATTTCGCCCGGGGTAAAGGCGCTTTGCGCATTGCTCAACAAATAAACATGCGCGCCGCAAGCGTGCAGTTCGTCAAGCAATTCCGTCGTTCCTTCGAACAAACGAAATTTATTTCTCGACGCTTTTCTCATAAGTCTCAGCGCGTGCGTCGCCTGCTCGCGCGTTAACTTTCCGCCCAGTCTCGTTGCGATCTCTTGGAACTGCGCCACGCAATCGCATTCCGGATATGCGTACACGCTCGCGGTTTTCGCATTAAATCGCGCCCAATACCCGTCGTATTCGCGGCACAGCGAATCGTGATCCGCACGTATCCCAAGCTCGCCGAAATATGATATTACATCCGCCCAAGCACGCTCGCAATGCTCATCCGTTTCGATATCTATAAGTGTATTGTACAAATCGAATACGAAGTTTTTCATCGTGACACTATTATAGCATTACTGTAACTTTTTTTCAATAGTTTTAAAGAAATTCTATTAAATAAATCAAACCTCTCACATAGCGGAAATAATATTTGTCAATAAAATTCGAGCAAAATAATTTTTCGTTTTTTCAACCGAACCTTGACAAACGGTACCTTCGGTATTATAATGAATATAAATAATTACAAGGGAGGTAATAGAATATGTATTGCAGACAATGCGGCAGACAGATAGCCGACGGCGCGAATTTCTGTCCGTACTGCGGTTTCTATCAGAAAACAGCGACTGCCTCATCGTACGACGATGCGCAACGCCGATATTCGGCTCCCTATTATCAGGCTCGCCAATATCCGGCAACTCCGGATAATAACGTACAAACATACGATAACGCTCAATGCGGCGATACGAAACGGAAAGTAAATATCTTCGCAATATTGGGCTTTGCAATGTCGCTGTTTACGCATATATCGGAATTCTTTATATACTTTATATTGAAATACGTCGTCTACAGTCCGTCATTGATTCTGATAGGGATATTTCTGTGCCTTGTTCCCATTGCTGGACTTGTCCTGTCCATTATAGGGATAAAAAAGCAATCGCTGTTGGGGCTTGCCATTGCGGGGACGGTTATCAACGCAAGTTGGATATCGATACTGTCTTTCGTGTTTTTGGTATTTTTTTAAAACATACCCGATAAATTCCGAATATTATCTTTGTTAAACCCCCGCGACAGCCGCAGGGGTTTTCGTTTTATCTGCAAGATATACGCGATAAGAACAATTCTTATTGCGCGTATTTGTCTGCAAGTTTATAAAGCTCGTATACCGCAGGAGCGGCGGCGTTTATATGTCTTATACGATCTTTACCGCTTTCCGCGCCGCGCATAGAATAGAACAGTCCGCCGGCACATTCGATATAATCGACAAGCCGTATGTCGAAAATGCGTAACACTCTTTCCATATCGCCGATGAACTTTGCGCGTTCGGCAGTAGGCGTATTGCCGTCCGACAGTTCCGCGGCATGGTGCAATATGATCAAATATTGCGCATTGTGCCTGCATACCAATCCGATCGTCTCGCGCAGTTTGTTGTCCCGAGTGAGCCGTTCGACGCACGAAATATTCCCGTTGCCGTCGAGACAAATACACACGTCGATATCGCTCGCCATACCGAGAAAATACACCGCCGCAAACTCGACGAGCATTTTCTCGCTGTCGAGCCGAGTTGCGCACGAACGCAACATAGCCTGCCTGCCGAGCGGCAGCATCGACGCTAAAAACGATGCGACGCGCGGAGTTACGCCACGCACCGCCACGATCTGTTCATACGGCGCGGAAAATATTTTCGACACACCGCCGAACCGTTCCGCCAGCGTTTCCGCAAGTTCGTCGCAATCGTGTCCGTAAAGCGTTTTCAGGCAATACCTGAGTATTCCTATGTCGCTGTCATCAAATCCGGACATATCATCCATAAAGCCTACATGCTTTTAAGTCGCTCTTTGATAGCATAGAGCGCAACGACGGGATCGTCTATATCCGCCGTCGCCTTTTCCATCGGACAAATATCGTCGCCCCTGCGATTTATTATCTTGTCGGCAAGAATTTCGTATTTCGCCGCTATGCCGCACCGCTCGCATACACGTTTTGCCGCCGCGCTCATAACATTCGCGTAAAGCGCCGTCACGCCCATATACGCATATAACAGCGCCGCCGCTTTTCCCACTACCTTGTCCGCCGCCGAGTATCCGCGAAGATCCGCGCCGCTTTCTATAAAAGTTATGAGCGGTTTTACGCCGCGTTCGACGCTCAAAACGATATCATCGCCGCGGCAAAGCACAATGGTGTACTTACCGCCGACAAGCAGCGCCCTGGCGTTATCGCAATCCGTCGTCATTTTTTAAACCAGGCGGACTCGTTAAGCCGCGCCGAAAAATCTTTCATCATATCGGATATTTTTATAAGCTGCGGACAGACCTTTTCGCAGCTCTTGCACCCGACGCACGCGCTGGGGAGTTTTTCTTTCGCGTACGATTTAAACACCATGGGCGCGATAAACCCGTCCTCGGTGGAACGATGTTCGTTGTAAAGTTTGATTATCTCCGGAATGTCCAAACCTTTGGGACAATGCTCGGTGCAGTAACGGCATGCCGTGCAAGGCAGTTTGACTCTGCCCGTTATTTTATCGGCAATATCAAAGACCGTTTTAAGTTCTGTCTCGTCGAGCGGCTTTTCCGTCTCGAAAGTTTTGAGATTATCCTTGACCTGCGCCATATCCGACATACCCGAAAGCGTGACCGTAACTTCGGGAATGCCCTGCAAAAACCGAAACGCCCATGCCGCGACGCTCTCGCCCGGGCGCATGCTCTTTAATTTTTTCTCGTCTTCCGGAGCAAGACTCGCGAGCTTGCCGCCGCGTACCGGTTCCATTACCCACACGGGAATGTTATAGCTTTTTAACAACTCGACTTTTTCCTTGGCGTTTTGGAACTCCCAATCGACATAGTTTATCTGTAACTGTCCGAACTCCATGTACTTGCCGTACTTTTCGAGAAATCTGCGCAAAACGTTCATATCGCCGTGTCCGGAAAATCCGAGATGACGGATCCTGCCGTCTTGCTTTTGCTTCATGAGATACTCGAAAATACCGTATTTCTCGTCGAGATAAGCATCGATATTCATTTCGCAAACGTTGTGGAACAGGTAAAAATCGAAATACCGAACGCCGCACTTATCGAGCTGCTTTTCGAAAATCTCTTCCACCTTATCCATGTTGGCAAGGTCGTAACCCGGAAACTTGCTCGCAAGATAAAAACTGTCGCGCAGATATTTCTTTAACAGCTTGCCTACGGCGATCTCGGACTGTCCGTTGTGGTAACCCCACGCCGTATCGAAATAGTTCACGCCGCGCTCTATGGCAAGATCGACCATTTCCTGCGCCGCATCCAAATCGATCTCGGCAAAATCTTCGCCCTTTATCGGCAAACGCATAGTACCGAAACCGAGCGCCGAAAGTTCAATGTCCCCGAATTTCTTGTAAATCATACAATCACTCCTTATGTGAGAGTATTTACATTATATATTAAAACAGTAAAAAACGCAAGTTAAAGGGACACTCTTTTACTTTTTTGTAAAATGCGTCCCTGTTATCGTCGTTTTATATTTTTGTATATTTCCGGAAAACGATCAGACCGGTTCGACGTAAAGTATAAGCGCGGTACGCGGCGAGTCCGCTTTAAGGCGCATGCCCTTCATAAGCGCTCTGCCCTTTACTTTTGCAATGCTCTGCTTGCCGTCGATATCGCGAACGCGGTACTCCCGATCGGGGTCGAGTCCTTTTAACTGTACGGTCAGTTCATTCTCATTACAGTTCGGTTTGCGAAACGCCTGCACGACGCCGCTGTCTGTATCGTCATCGAAGTACATGTACGCCGTCCAGCTCCTGTCGTCCGTCGTCGTTTGATAAGGTGTGAGCGCGTAGAAATCTTTAAGCAAATACTTATTTATCTCTTTCCACTCGGCATAGCCTTCACGATAATTTTCCCAATCGATAGTATCTCTGTCGATATAAAAGTTTGCCACAGGTTCGTATATGCAAAGATATGACGCGCGCAGTGCATAGCGGTCGCAAGTATTGTCCACAAGCGTCGCCCCGTCCTTTGCTACGGCGCCGTTAAACGGCAGCCACTTGTTGAGATTGGGCGTGAGCGACAGGCGCAAAGTGGAAGTAAATCGATCCGAATCGCTGCGGTTTATGGGAATACTGCGCCGCAAAGTTTCGAGATCGTTGCGGTTGCCGCCGGACGCACAACTGTCCAACCAAGTAGGTTTCCCCTTTTCCGCCGCACGCTCCAATATCCCGTCCCAAAGCGCATAATGACCTTGGATATACAGATTTTCCGTAATGCCCGTGCGGTCGCGCCCTTCGTAGCCGTCGCCTATCGTCCAGAACGGACCGGGATATATGTTGAAATCTTCGCGGTACAAGTCCACGTCGTATTTATCCATGAACGACAGTATCCTGCCGAGCGTCCAATCGAGACAGTCTTTATTCCCGAGATTGCTTACGTAAGAATTGTTGTTACCGTGATCGGAAAGCGCCCAAGTGCGGTCGTACCCGTAATTTTTTACAAGCCCGTCGAGATGCGTGACGCGCTCGGGTTCGAACCAAACGAGAAATTTTTGTCCGTGTTCGTGCGCATAGTCGATGCGGTCGCGGAAAGTATCGCCCGGCCACTTAACATTGTCGAGTTCCCAAGTCCCGACCGTTCCCCACCAATCCGTAGGCACGGTCTTTCCGTACGGGTCCAAATACCAACCGGCATCCACCCATTGCACGTCGTAATCAAGCCCGTGTCCGAACATTTCGTCCACGCTCTTTTTCCAGGACGTGTGATCTTCCGCCGTACTGCCGTCGGTGTGATTTTTCGCATCGTTATCGGTATCGAAACAGTGGTATGTCGTACTGAACGGATTGACCGTCTCGTCGGTATTTGCGTTTTCGCGCGGATATACGCAATCTACGAGCCAGCGCCGCCAAAGATTCATCGCTTTATCCTCGTCGCGCTCATAATAACGCACGACGCCGATAAGCGGCGTTCTGACCGTCTCACCCGGCTTTAAGTAAGTGCGCATACCGACCGTACCCGTGCCGGTAAAGCGCGTCGCTTTTTCGCTCGTATCGTAGACGAAATCGGCTTGCCACGTCCCGCCCCAGCCTATTGCCAAAAGCGCGCCGCCGTTTTCCGTTTCCAAATTGAAATACGGGAAAGTCTCGGCGCAAGGTCTGCCGCTCGTATTGACAAAATTAACGGGCGTTTGCGTTAAGTCGGTGTCGTACGGCGCGTATTGATTGACATAATCGCCGAGTATGCCTTTGAGCCGCGGCTCTTCGCCTTTGAATTTGATATCCGCGGCAACGACTTTGCGTAAGACCTTGCTGTCTTCACTTCCTGCGTTTTTGAAGTAAACCGCATAATCATATGCGTCATATTCGGGATAGAACGTACTTTCCACCGTTACGGACAGTGTATCGTCGCGCTTAAGCACGATAACGGTCGCCGACTTATTTCGTTCTTTTTTAGTTTCGCGCGAGATCTCTTTGAAATACTTGGGGCTGAATCCTTTATAGCACACATCGTCGTACACAAAGCTCACCGGAAAGTCCGCAAGCTCGTCGATGAACGTTTTATATTCTTTTTCGGTCTTTGTCATTATCTGTTCCTTTTTGTGCGAAGTATCCGGCGAGTTTTGTTTTTCGCCGCTGCTGCCGGCGCAGCCGCCGAGCGTCGCTATCGCAAGCGCCGCGGATAAAATTATAGATAAAAATTTTTTCATTTGCCGTCACCATAACCTATCAATTCGTCTATACGCAATCGCAAGCGTCCCGCCCAATACGACAGAGTGTCCTCATCGGACTCCGCCGTCAAAGTCTTGCATTTGTCGAGTACCTTGCCGAGCGAAATAAAACTGTTGCGAGTGTACTTGCCGACACCGTTATCTATTATGTTTTGCGCCTCGGCTATAAACTTTTCGAGTATCTCGAAATCGCATTTATATATCACCGCCGCCATCGCCGCTTTGAGCGCGTCGCAAGCTCTTTCCGTTTCGTACGCGTCGCCCTGCGCGATCGCCGTTTCCGAATCTGCGATCGCCCGCGATAATTTTTCGAGACTATCGGCAGTCAATGTTCCCGAATCGATCATAGCCTGCGCTTTTAACCTAAGCTCGTTGAGTCCGGATCTGTCGATCTCGTTGGCAGCGCCGATTATGGAAATATTGTCGAAAGTATTGGGCGAATAGAAACTTCTGAATCCCACATACCCGGATATATTGCCTACGGAATAAGTAAGGCGCGGCGTACTCTCGCCGTTTACGAATGCGTACAGCGTACCGTTTTTTATCACGACCCGCAACCGCACCGTATTCATAGGCAATACTACGGGACCGATCTCGGCTTTGACGCCGGCATACATTCTCTCGAAACAATGCAATTTTAGAAAATACGCATTTTTATCCGCGCCGCGCTCGAGATTTATATTATAGGCTGTTATATCGTCTAACTTTCCGGACATGTCGCTTTGCACGCCGACGTATATCCCGGCGTCGAACTTGCCGTTTTTGTTTATCGTGCCTATATCCACCGAAATATCGACCTCTGTAAATATCGCTTTATTGTAAATAATTTTTTGTTCGGCAAGCGACCGGCACACGATCTTTTCGTCAACGACCGACGGGGGCTTGTCGAACTCCGTATAAAAATCGAAATCTTGTTCATCTGCCTTTGCGGACAAATCATAATTTGCATGTCCGCCGGCAACGCGATACTCTTGCGGCAGGTCATATATCTTTTCCGCCGCCACTACGGTCGTACCGCAAAAACACGCGCCGAGTGCCGCCGCACACAGCAAAAGCGCTATACTTTTCTTTAAATGTTTTTTCATACGCTGCTCCGTTACATCTTTTTATAAAACCCGAAGTTATCTATCGTCATATACGTGCCTTCGACATTGTCGGGCGACGATACGGGGCAATTTACAAAGAACCGTTTCATCTCGTCGACGGGTATCTCCACGGTGAAACGTCCTTTGCCGGTAATCTTTTGCGGATGGAACCCGTCGCTCGTGTCCCACCAGGAAAATTGATAATTAGCCTTATTGTCCGGATCATAAACTTCGTAATCGAAAAACACGACCACCGTACTGCCTTCGTCGAACGGATAATGGAACCATTCGTTAGGTATGTATTTACGGTTGGCAAATGTTAATATCGCGTTCCACTGATCGCCGCCGTTAATAGCCGATACGGAGTGTCCCAACTTTGCATTTCGCGGCTGATACTTTAAAAACGCATTGCCGCCGTCGCTCTCTATACTTATCATATCGGTGTCCTGGAACGACTCGACGTTCGTGCCGTTTTCCTGATGAAGATAAGTCTCGTCATAGTTGGAATATCTTATTAAGTTGCTCGTAAGCGAAAAAGTTTCGGTCACGCCGTTGGAGAACTCGACGGTGTAATACATAGTTTGATACACTTGGTCGACGAGCGCCGCAGAAAGCGTAAGTCCGTCCGGTCTTACCGTAACATATGCGGGATTCATCGCACCGTCGCTCTTGACCGCGCATCCGCCCGATGAATTTGTATTATCCCAAAAATCTTCCGAGCGACGCTTTATCGAAACGACGGTAACGCCATTGGAGAACTCGCCGGCGAGCGTTACACTCCCCGACCCGTAAACCACGTTTTTACTCTTTTCCGTGAGCGAAGCATTTCCGCCGAGCGTGACGGTGAGCGAAGTAGTAAATTTTCCGCAATTCGTATAAAGCGCCACAGTGTACGAACCTTTTTCGAGAGTGTCGAGCATATCGATGCCTATCACGAGTTTGCCGTCGGTCACAGCGGCTTGCACTTCCGCACCGTCGACCGTTATCTTATTTACGGCGACGCCTTCGGGGATAGTTATTTCGATCGGCGTCTCCCGACCGGATTCATATGAAAGTTCGTTGAGAAAATTCGTCTGCACGCGCTGTTTTTGCACGATGCGATAGTTGTCGAACATTATGTATTTGCCGTCCTCACGCTCGAACCGCGGCAACACTATCCGCGTCATGCGATAATCGAGATCGTTTATGAACCACCCGCTGTCGAAAGTGTGCGGTTTGCCGTCGGCGACAAGATAGTATTTGACTCTGACATACCCGTCGACGATATCCGTTTCGTCATGATCGCCGAAGAAATTCTGCGTTTTGTCCTCGTCGACCGACGCCATGATATATAAAAACACCGACCGCTCGGGCAAACCGGATATGCAATAATCGAACGTTATCCGATCCCACCACCCTTCGTTGCACGCGGTGTAGAACCAACCCCATTGATGCGGGCGAAATTTCACCGTAAACGCCGACGGGTCCTCGGCTGTTTGAGTGCTGCGTACGACAAACGCTTTATTCCCGTTTTCGCCGTGATTTTCTATGCCGCCTTCCGCACCGTTATTCAGCCCGCTGTGTACGGGGCTGTCCGTCACCGCATTATCGCCTCGATATCCGAATATCGTCGTATCGTCGTAATTCGTGAAGTAAAGCACATCGCTGTGAACGGTAAATTCGCCGCGCTTGCCGTTGGAGAAAGTAGCGATAAACGAGGTATCGCCCCAGAACAGATCCAAAAACGCTTTTGGAAGCGTGATATACCCGTCGTTTTCGTCGCCCGTCGCGAGAGATACGAGCGCCGCATAATTCTTCTGCGTGTCGGCGGCGGCAAAGTTCCAGCCGTCATAAACGCCGTCGCCGTTTTTATTGTAAGTTTTGGCTTTTTGCGTAAGCGATGTAAGTTCCAATCCGTCCGAGAAACTGCCGCGCACCTTGACTTCGCCGTCGGACTCGGACGCGTAATTAACGGTCGTATCGATTATCTCGACAACACGGTTATCCACTTTGTCGAATTCGAATTTAACCGTACCGAACACGGTCGCAGCGCTTATCTCGTGCATGCCGTAACCGAGCGCGGCAAGTGCGTCGGCTTTTACGGTAATTTCGCCGCTTTGCGAGTCGTAGACATAACCGTCATTGCCGAGCGGCTCGCCGTCGAGCGTCAAAGTAAACTCGAGTCCGCGCGCATCTAAATCCAGCATGTAATTTCCGTCAGAATACTCGGCGTCTCCCGAAAACGTCGGCAAACCGTCGAACTCGACGACAAAAAAGTTATCGACATACACGTTGCCGCCGCCGTTGGCGAAAAACGCGTAAAGATACAAGCCGTGTTCCAATTCGTTTCCGCTTAACGTTGCCGTAAACTTATGTACTATCCCGTCGTTTTCCGATCCCATAAGCAAGCTGCGCGCCCAACCGGAATACGGATCTTTATAAACGAGCGTGCCGACCGACGTATCTTCCGTCATGTAGTCGAAAGAAATATAATAATGTTTGTTCGGCACGAACTTACCGTTGCGCCATGTAGTTTTGCCGGAAAATGCGTCCGTACTGAGCGTAAAATAACCGTTGCAGTCGAACTGTACCTGCTGTGTGTTGGGCGTGATTTTAAGCGCCTTACCGCTGTTCATCGCGCTCGGGGAATTTACTATCGACACGTTGTCGTAATATTGATAAAGCGGATTCGATCCCGTATTGCTCGCCGTCGTATCGTGTATGGTGTTTATATCGTAGTCGGTCGCAAATTTGATATTTTCCGGCACGACCGTAAACTCGTAACTGTCATAATTGTCGAGTTCGAGTTTGAACTCGACTTCGCTTGAAAAATGCCTAAGCCACTCGCCGCTCACCGTTATGCCGCTGTCGTCGGTCGTATAATACTCGGGATCGAGCGTAATATCTCCGCAAGTGAGTTTGGTTATACTCGCCTCGCCCGCATCGAGCGCAAAACGCACGCCCGTATCGTATCCGAATCGGAAGTTCTTTTCGCGCACATCGTCGAAACTTGTTTTTACCGAGTTATCGACGGTAAGCTTGCAAGATATCATATCGCTCTCCGCGGAATCGGTCACGGCGCGCACCATATAATCCCCGTCGAGCAAAGCAAGCATATAACTCTCTTTTATGACAAGACATTTCGTTACGTCGTTGTAAAGCCATTCGGACGGATACAGCGTATTACCGTCTATTTCCACATAACAAAGGTTAGCGCCGTCGAGATCGAGCGTTATTTCCATGTCATGTCCGCCCCAGCGGTCGTATGCGTAACTTTCCTTACCGAACGACGGATAGTTATATTCGATTTCTTTCCACGTTGCGGTAAAGACCGTATCGCTTTCGGGTACTATGTATATTTCGCCGGGCTTATAAACGTCTACACCCGTTTTCCATCCCGTAAATGTATGGTCCTCGTACGTAAACGGATTTACGGCTATCGTAATTTCCGTGCCGGCTTTGTACTCCGATACGGGAACGCCGTCGCCTATGCCGCCGCCTGCTACATACGAGACTTTATACTTTATATCCGCCGGATCTTTATTATCCGATTCGCTTTGCGTCTCTCCGCATGCGGTAAGCGCTAACGCGCACGCCGCGCCTATCACCGTAACCGCTGCCGCCGCGATCATATTCTTCATTTCTTTCATTCACTCTCTCCCGATAAGTATTACAATGCCGTTAAAATACTTGCTATTTTTGCACCGCGCATGTTACACTGATTCTGTAACGATGACACTTGCATGTATATTTTAACATAGCAGCATTACAAATGCAATGTAAAAGTTATGCAAGTTATACCCCCATATTTTACAGCAGCACTGTAACGGAGAGATAAAATGGAATTTTACGAAAACGATGCCAAACTGTTCGAACTCAAAGACGAGAACAGCGTAACGCAAATAGCTCAGATCGGACAGGCATTGTCATCACCTACGCGTGTCGAGATTTTAAAATTACTCAATACAAAACCATATCTGATGAGCGAAGTCGCACAGGCGTTGAATATACAGCCGTCGAGCGCGGCATTTCATCTTAAAATGCTTGAAAACGCCGGACTTATCAACGTCGAATATTCGACAAAATACAAAGGATCGAATAAACGATATTCTTACGGCTTGCGCGATGTGATATTGCGATTACGTCCGCTCGACGGCGTTGATAATGCAAACCCGCCTTTTATTGCCGATATAAATATCGGCGATTACATAGACGCGGAGTTCAGCGATCAAAGCGGATTTGCAACAGACCGCAAAGTTTTGACCGCGAATAATTCCAAAAAAGCATTTCATCCCGAAAGACACGATATTCAAATAATTTGGAACAGCTATGCGGGATACGTGACGTATGCCGTCCCCAACGATTTTACGGACACCGCGCCGGTATCCGAGATCTCGCTTTCGGTAGAACTGTGTTCCGAAACGCACGGTTACAACAATGACTATCCGAGCGATATAACATTCTGGATGAACGACGTCGAGCTTTGTACTTGGACGTGTCCGGGAGATTTCGGCGATAAGTACGGTACGTTCACGCCGTCCTGGTGGTTTCCCGAGAGTACCAAGTACGGACTGCTCACGACGGTATCGATATCCGGGAAAGGCGTTTCGATAAATGACAAACTCGTAAACCGCACAGTCACGCTCGACATGCTGAATATATCTGAAGGCAACCGCTTGACCTTTAAAATAGGCGTTAAAAATGACGCCAAGCACTGCGGCGGATTCAATATATTCGGCGAAAAATTCGGCAATTTCAACCAACCGATCAAATTCACCGCCATATTCAAAAAACCGTAAATCACCCACAAAAAAGCCGCGAAGAAAATCGCGGCTTTTGCCTTGCCGTTACTGAGCGCCGGGGGCGTCGCTCCCTACAAACGTCTTTCTGTTATTGACTTACGTTAAGCAATTATATTGTGCAATTCGTAGGGAGGCAGACCGTCTGCCGCTCCACAGATTATCGCCTTGCCGCAAGCGGAGCGCATGGGTCTGCGCTCCCTACGAACATCTTTTTGTATTTGCTTTACGGTAAGCAATTTTATTGTGAAATTCGTAGGGCAGGCAGATCCTTACCTGCCACTTCATGATTTATTGCTTTTCCACATGCGGAGCGCAAGGGTCTGCGCTCCCTACGAAGGTCGTTTCTATAATGGCATTACGGTAGAATAATAATGGTGTTATAGAAATCTATAAACACATATTGATCGCAAAGAAAATCCATTGTGTAATTCGTAGGGCAGGCAGACCCTTACCTGCCACTTCATGATTTATTGCTTTCCACATGCGGAGCGCCGTGGGCGTCGCTCCCTACAAACATCGTTCTGTTATTGCTTTACGGTAAGTAATTTCATTGCGCAATTCGTAGGGCGGTCAGACCCTTGACCGCCGTTTTCCGCACTCGGAATAACATAAAGGTCAATGAAGCCTCAAACCCGGTACACTTGATCATTTTCCTATAGCCGGATTGAACTCGTCGGCAAAGTCGAGCGTGAACTGGTTTTGTATATTGAAACATTTATCGCGGCTCGGCGAGTACCATACGAAATCTATCGTCTTGAAAGTTTCGTTGAAATACATCATCAGGAAGATATCTTCGCCCAAGTTTCCAAGGTTAGGTTCCACGCACTGCGCGTCTATGAGTACGCTCGTCACGGTGTTGCCGTGCACGCCCTTATCCTGCCGCCAAACAAGATCGTCGTGCGGCTCGTGACCGCTAAGCATCATAAAAATATTGGGATATTTTTTAAGCAAGCCGTTCCACATCTGCAAGCCGTCCGACTTGTTTTCCGAACTCTCCTGTTTGAAGTAATTATTACCGCCGAACTTACCCGCAGCAAACTCGCCGTCCGTGCTTAGACAGCTGTGGGTACTGACTATCACTCTTCGATCGGGGTACATTTCGCATACCCGACCCGCCCAGCGCAGTACGGATTTTCTCGGCGCAAACTCGAGAGAAAGCACCATATATTTGACGCCTGATATCTCGAACAGCGAATACGTATTTGCCATCGTGCCGTCCTCGTACGCGCCGCCGAACCACTCGGTCTTGCTTAATTTGGAATACGGGAAATATCTGTCGAAACGCTCCGAGCCGCGATCGGCGTTTGCGTTGCCGTCGTAATCGTGATTGCCTTGCACTATTGTATACGGCAGTTTGCCGTTGAGCAGATCGAGACCTTTCGCCGCGTTTATGTAGTATTCGTCCACCGCGCCGCTGTCCGAAAGATCGCCAACCTGTACCATAAACCCTATCTTGCGCTTTGCGGCGTTGTTTGCCAGCCAATTCATGGTGCGCGTGTAGTTATTGGGCGAGTAATGCACCATCGTCTGTACGTCCGGCATACCGACTATCGAATAGTCATACTCGTTGAGCGGCATGACCGACACGAATTTTTCGTACGTGCAAATCCGCGCCGAGATCGAACTGCCAAACGAATCTTTCACAGTCTGTTTCGTCCACTCTTCGCCGAAGTCCCAGCAGCCTATAAGCCTACCGTCGGCATTATCGACGACCTTTTCCATGTCAGCCACGATCCGTTCCGCGGGCATGGCGGTATCGTACAGCGCGATCTGTTTTATCTTGCCTTCGAGCGGATTTTTGCGCGTACTCCAATTCGATCTGTCCACCCCGATATCGAGCGTCATGTCGCTTATCGCCGCCTTCTGCCGCGAACTAACTTCGCCCGCCTGCTCGCCGTCGGCATAGAACACGAACTTACCGTTTTCGCCGTCGCGAACGAGCGCCACATGATGCCACTTGCCGTCGTTGAAATACACATCGTCGAACGTATGAACTAGGCCGTTGTTGTTCCAGCGTACTTTGAACCTGCCGATCGGGTCGATCTCGAAATTGGTGCAGTTTTCATTGGCAAAGTTTATTCCCTCATAGTTGCCGAGTATCACGCCGCCCGACGAAGTCGCCGGCAAATTGATCCAGGCTTCGAACGTGTCCGGAGAGCGTCCGAGCTTTTCGGTCAGCCTGTAATTATACTTGTTGTCATGCGAGCAGGCGGGCGAAGTTAGTTCGCGGCAGAAGGCGGCGATA
>CAJUQF010000014.1:0-4064 GCA_910588315.1 uncultured Christensenellaceae bacterium
TGTATGGTATGATCGATACAATAACGGTAATTTATTTTAAAGATGTGAATCGGGTACCCCACACACACCGTCGTGGTTTTTGTCTGTGCGTATAAATAGTAGCGGTGCGGCTAAAGACAGGGTATAAATTTCGACAAATACGGACAAAATATTTGAGAAAATCGGCGAAGAATTTTATTCGTCTCGGATAAATATTTGTGCATCTTGTATAAATCACCGGGATTTTTTTGTGAAAACCTATTGACAACGGTCTTGTATAGTGTTAAAATTAACACAGCAATCAAATATTCATTATGGAGGAAATTTATGAAGAAATTGCTTACGACATTGCTTGCGGCAACGATGGCTCTTACGGCTGTCGGCGGTCTTGTTGCTTGCGGCGGAGACGATACATCCGGCGGAGGCGGTGGCGGCGGAGGCGATAATAACTGCGTGTATTATCTTGCCGGCGCATCGCTCGGTACTGCGTTCGATGTAGAAGAAGGCGGCGAGACCGTCAGTCGCGATTGGTACGAGAAATACATGAAGCCGTCCGAAATACCGGAGTCAATTCATTTCTCGCAAGTATCCGCCAACAATTACGCATTGACCGTCGATCTTTATAAGTCGGACGAGTTCGGCATACTTACCGCCGGTCAAGGCTGGACGGACCAGATAGGCGGCGACAAACTCGATCCCGTCACCGACGACATAACGGCACAGATAAGCAGCCAGGATAACGGTGTCGGCGGGCGCAACTTCCATGTCGGTGTTTCGGGCAATTATACCGTAAAACTCAATATGACGGGCGGCACTCCCGTGGTCACGTATGTTCGCAACGGCGATCCGATCAATGCGATCCATGTGGATTACGATTATTTCATTAAAGGAGATAAAGTAACCGCCGGAACGACGATGTACGTGGATTACACCAAGTTCAAGGCAAACGATGCGAAAGACGAATATACGCTCGAGATCGGTATGCAAGAGAACGATGCGTTCACTTTCGCTACGATAATGGAACAGGACAATGCGCAGAAACCCGAGCGCACGAGCGCCGACTTTACGCTCGCTACGGACGATAAAACTAAGGCGGCGATAGAACTCGAAAAGAAACCCGGCGAGGGTGAGAACGCCGAGGAAAAAGAGACCGGCAAATTCAAGATCAAAGGCGGCACCGGCACATACGTGTTTAAAATCAAAGAAGATGCCGAAGACAAATTGACGCTTTCGGTAGAGAAGAAGTCGGATAACGTTCCCGCATACGACTATTATGTCGTATCGCCCAGCAAAGTAGAGGGCGCATCGCCGTTTGATTTCGCGTATTCCCAGATGACGCTCAATGCAGAGACGGGCGCTTATGAGAAAAACTTGGATCTTGCGTATGACGCCAAAAAAGGCGGCGATTGGGTTCAAGTCATCGCTGTCGCGGCAGGCACGGAAGAAGTCGACACCGAAAAAGCCAAGTTCGTCATGACAACGGCATACGCTTCGCAGGAATATTTCTCCGATCAAGTCAATATGGCGTCCGATAACTGGGTGGTCACTGCGTCGGATACGTTCAATATCTCTATCGATCCGGTCAGCATGATCGTTACGGTCAAAGGTCAGAACGACGCGCTCACTTATAACGTAGAGCTTTGGGGCGGCATGATCAAGGATTGGGCAAGCGCCGCCGCGTCCGCCGAAGTCAAAGAGACCAAAGATGATACTCCAATGACGACGACGTTCTATTACACGATCGAAAAAGACGTCGAATTCCAGTTCAGGACCAACCAGAAAGGCAGCTCGAACGTAATACAGTATGCGGACGGACGTATCACCGTAAACGAAGAGCATCCCGGTACGATACATGTCGACGCAGAAGAGTTCTCATATGGCGCACCCGATTCACTCGGCAATCTCAAATGCTTGAAGACCGGCATGTATAAGATAAGCGTTACGATCGATACTCAAGGATACGTGACCGACATAACTATCGCCGATGTGACATATAAGGTCTATCTCAAAGGCAGTTACGGCAATAATCCTACTTGGGATCTGAGTAAATGCGTATATAACGTCGCAAATACTACGGGAACCGTCGAGATCGTTGCCGAGCTTGAAAAAGATGCGGAATTCGGTTTTATGACGTCCGATCCCGCCGATGATAAAAACACTCAGATAGACTGGGCAAACGGCAGCGGCAGTCTGTTGAACGAGAAAGATTTCACCGTTACCGATAATACGGATAACGAATGGGATAAGGCGACGGGTAACTTCAAAGTAAAAACCGCCGGCAGATATAAGTTTACCGTAACCGTGGGCGCAAACGGTGCGGTCAAATCGATAGTCGCTGCAACAACGACCGACGACGTTACCGTTGTTCCGCCTGCCGAAGGTGGGGAAGAAGCATAAAAAATCGGAACTGCCCGATTATATATCCAAAAACAAAATTAACGATCTTGAAATTTTCAAGGTCGTTTTTTTGTGCGGTTAATTAATCATGTACGGTATGTGAATCTTGTAAGCATACGAAAACGAACGCTGGCGAAATGGTGAGCGTCGTGGTTTACATCCGGCACACTGTCTGGTATCGAACGGGGTTCGGTCAAACCGTCAATCGTTGCTCCATTCGACCAATTCGTCGAGCGAGATCTCGAATATCTCGGCCAATTTGTAAAGCATGAATATATCCGGTGTGCTGTGATGGTTCTCGTAATTGCTTATAAGACTTGCCTTGCCGCCGACTTTTGCGGCGAGTTCGGCTTGTGTAAGTTCGAGCTGTTTACGATAATATCTTATATTTTCCGCTATTTTTGTTTTCATCACTTGACAATTATACAAATTACTTGTACAATTAACATGAATGTACAAGTTGCTTGTAATTTTTACTCGAGGAGTAAATTTGCCTGCTTGCGAAAGCAAATTTACTGCGTCGACAAATTCGGGTTTTGTGTCGGGGCATAATACCTGATTTGTTATCCATACCGAGTTAGATCGGGAACGTGGTGAGCATGCATAAATACAGTATTTACAATTGCCTGTTAATTAAATCATGTGTAGAGCATTTTGGTAATAACGGCGATAAATATAAAAAACTTTGTGTTTATTTGAGCGAGAGTTTAAATGCGGACGCTATGTCGCATACTCTCGCGTCTTTATGTCATGCCGTAGAACGGCACATACTCGATTTTTTACAAGCCGAAAGTTCGGAAGTCTATTATAATGTTATAGATATGGTGGTTGACGAGTGTTTGGATCGAATCGAATGCGGTCGGTCGTGCGCCGAAGTGCTTGAAACGTACGTCGAACTCTTGATCCGCCTCGATGATATAAGCCGGACGGGAAATCGAAAGTAAATAATGCGTGTCGGCGCCGCAAAGACCCGAACCGTTTGCGCATCTATATTATAGATATCAGTATTTTCGTAATAGTATGCCGTACTTAAAGACGGCTCGATTTGTTGCGCCGCCGCTACTATATAATTTACTTATTACTTCATACATCGTCATACCGACGGTTTAGTCATATGTCGAAACTTTATCGGCGTTTGTGTTCAATATATTGTATAAATTGTGGAAAATATTTTTAAAAGACACAATATATTGTGTTCAAGGGCTTGACAAAGACAATATGGGGTGATATAATGAACAAGCTTTGACACTATCGACGGGGCAATGACCGAAACATCGGTGGTTGTCGTGTCGAATTTTTCGGAGGTTAACATGTACAAAGTTGTCAAAAGAGACGGAAAAAAGACCGGGTTCGATATCAAAAAGATCAGCCAGGCGATCAACAAGGCGTTCGAGGCTGTCGGTAAACAGTATAACGATGATATTATCGACCTTATCGCTTTGCGCGTTACGGCGGACTTTGCCGGCAAGGTGAAAAACGGGCTTGTAGCCGTCGAGGACATACAGGACAGCGTCGAGCAGGTGCTTATTCAGGCAGGGTATGCGGACGTTGCCAAAGCGTACATACTGTACCGCAAACAGCGCGAAAAGATCCGTAATATGAAGTCGACCATACTCGACTACAAAGAGCTTGTCGACAGTTATGTCAAAGCGTCGGATTGGCGCGTCAAGGAGAACTCCACCGTTACG